>NZ_RRBA01000020.1:0-22617 GCF_004104135.1 Methanohalophilus sp. WG1-DM
GGAATATGCTTTTCTTCCGTTGATAGTAGTTATTTTGACCGTATCTTCATCAATTACAAAATCCCTTTTGTATGAAAAAGTCATTGAGGATGGCGAAAATTGTACCTTTTGCCATTTTGATTCTTTCAGTTTATACAATGTTTTGTAACACCCTGCAACTTGTCGTGGGATATTACAACTCATTTGAGATTTCAATTTTAATGTTTCACGAAGATATGCGTAAACTTCCTGCTGTAATTTCATCGAGGATATCGGTTTACCACTGTCAAAAACGATTTCAGAAGCATAATTCATTCCATCTGAATATTTCTGCATAGTTCTCACTAAATCATCATCAGGATTTACTATTTTCAAGATAACTGTTTTAGTGAGAAACATACAATAGTATGTTCACTTACTTATTATAAAAAATTGCTTTTGTGAAATATCAGGCGCATTCCTCTCCTACCTTACGAAAAGGAGAATCCTGCTCGAAAAGTTGAAGAAAGTTAGTTATAGCTGTAAACTTAATATTAAATGGTGATTCTGTGGAGGAAATAATGGGTTTTGTGACAGGGAATACGAATCGACAAAAACTTCTTGAAATGCTGGCTTCTAAAGGTGAACTCGAGACATCCCGTATTGCAAAGAATATGCATCTTGCACAGCCTTCTGTCAAAAGACTGGTGGAAGAGCTGGTGGAAAAGAAACTGATAGTTGAAAAGGAGGGTCAGTGCAGTCTGACAGAACTTGGGACAACAATTGAGAGGAAAGTGCAAAACCTCTGATTTATATTATCTCAATTCCGCCTTCTTTTATTTCATATTCTTTTATAAGGGGTTCACTGGCGGTTCCCCTTGATTTGATGATCTGGAACTGCCTTTTCATTCCTTTTTCAGTATCTGTCTGCTTAAGCAGGATTACATTATCCATTATGAAAGATGACTCCTTGCTCCTTATTTTTTCAGCCCCTCCAAAAAGTTCCGTGGTAAAAAGTGTCGTAACATCATGGCTTTTCAGGTAACCTACAAGGGAATGCAAAAATCCTCTTCTTTTAACAGGATCTATTATTGTGATTTCCACGTTCACAAGGCCATCTATTAGCAGTCTGGCAGGCTTTTTTTCCTCAACAATATTACTTATACGGTTGGAATATTCTGCATAACAGACGTTTTCGGTATCATAAGTGATTATACTAAGTTTTTCCTCGTCAATATATGATTGCAGGTCCCAGCCAAGATCCCCTGTGGCTTTTATTATCTGGTCTACACTTTCGTAAAAGGTGATGATAGCACAATTTTCCCCGTTTTCGAGCCCCTGCTGGATAAATTGCCATCCCATTATGGTTTTCCCGGTGCCTGGTTCTCCTCCTACAAGAATAGAACTTCCAGCCGGGACACCTCCGTTTAACATTTTGTCAACTTCATCGATGCCAGTGTCAACTTTATTATCTTCAGGAGCCCGTTCCTCATATTTCAGATTTGGGTATGCACTGAATCCGCGTGTGTTCACCAGATAATTGAATTTCTGGGTCATGCATTCATTACTGTAAGGGGGCTTGACTCCCGTCATCTTGAGGATTTCCATCTGGTTGGAGGTCTGCATGCCCTGATTGGTTCTGGACAGATAAATTATTCCATCTGCAAGATGGCTGACCACATAATTGTGAATTTCATCTTTCATTAACTCGCCTGTCAAAAACACCAGGGAATTGGATTCACGCACCATTGAGTCCAGGGTGTAAAAGAAACGCCTTCTCTCCTGTTCCACAAATCCAAATCCTATGGGTGTGATAGGGTCTATTACAAGTCTGTCTGGTTTTGCGGATGATATCGTATTGTCCATTTCGATAAGGGTACTTAGTGGATCCTTTTCTGCAATCGGCCTGTTAATCTCATGTACTTCCACGGATTCATCCAGAAATTCAAAAGTGGACAGGTACATCTTCAGTCGATCGGAATCTTCCGTTGTAATGGGTATGTACAGGGTTTTTTCGCCGGCTTTTGCTGCATTTGACAGCATCTGCAGTGCCATAGTTGTCTTACCTACACCAGCTGTCCCCGCAATAAGAATGATCGAAGGGGACTTGAAACCACCCACAATTTCGTCCATGCCATCAATATGACAGGGGATTTGCCTCAATTCACTCATCATAAGTTCTTATGAATTAAGAATTACTTATACTTTCTTGATTTCGTTATGCATAGAAGTTAAACATGTTTGTTTCAGCTTTGCTGTTCTAAATCACAGGTCTCAATTTCTTCGTTTTTTTCTATGAGTTGCTCTATGCGTTGTTCAGATTCTTGCAAAATGTTATTGCAGATGCCTGCAAGTTTTATTCCCCTCTCGAACATTTCCATGCTTTCCTGGAGGGATATCTGTCCGTTTTCAAGTTTTTCCACAATATCCTCGAGTTCGAGCAGGCTATCCTCAAAGTTTTTGTTTTCAGTGTTTGATGACATTTAGCATCCCTCATCCAAATTTTCTTTATGCTCCACTCTGCAACACCCATCCCTGAATTTCAATTGTAAACTCTGTCCCTTCTCAATATCAATAACACCGGTTATGGTCCCTCCCTCATCGGACTGTGCCACACAGTAACCACGGTCAAGAGTATTAAGGGGACTTACGGCATTCAATCGTCCTGCAAGGGCTCCGAGTTCTGCAACTTTAGTTTGCATTATATATTCCGTTCTGGATGTCAGGCGATATGTCACCTCATCCAGATGTTGGATGCGCTGGTTGAGCAGTTCCCTGTATCTATCAGGACTAATTCGGCCAGAAAGGTATTCAATATGTTTTTTCTGGTTCAGAATACGGTTTTTGAGTGCAGATTCCATTCTCTGTCGGAGGGCATCGATATGCCTCACCATTTCTGTCCTGTCGGGCACTGCAATTTCTGCGGCTGCTGAGGGGGTGGGTGCACGCACATCTGCTGCAAAATCTGATATTGTGAAATCAGTTTCATGCCCGATTGCCGCTATAACCGGCAGTCTGGAATTGTAGATAGCACGTGCCACCTTTTCCTCATTGAATGGCCACAGGTCTTCAAGGGAACCTCCTCCCCTGCCGGCAATAATGAGGTCTGCATCTGTACGATTGAGCAATTCCAGGGATCTTATAATGCTATCTGCGGATGCCTCCCCCTGGACAGTTGTCGGACAGAGCAGGATATCTACAGGATAGCGTCTCTGTAGTACATGCAGTATGTCGTGTATAGCTGCACCCGTGGCAGATGTGGCAACTCCTATCTTGCGGGGATAACGGGGGAGGAGCCTTTTGTGTTCGGGAGCAAACAAACCTTCTTCTTCAAGTCTTTTTTTGAGTTGTTCGAATGCTTTATACAATTCGCCCACACCATCCGGGCGGATGTCCCGCACCTGTAGCTGGTACTGTCCACGGACGGTGTAAACATTTACCGATCCAAAAACCAGCACTTTCATATCTTTTTCAGGCTCAAATTTTAATTTGCGGTTTGTGGAGCGAAAACTGACACAGCTTACCTGGCTTGATTCGTCCTTTATTGAAAAGTAGTAATGCCCGGATCGGTGTTTTGTGAGGTTGGATATTTCTCCTTCTACCCAGATCTGCTGCAGGGCCTTTTCAGAAGTTAACACGTTTTTGATATAGTTGTTCAGCCCGGTTACAGTATATATGCCCATCGTATTCTCCCCGCTGGTATATGCAAATCATGCTATTATAAATTGGTGCAGGCAGTATGAAAGTATTTGGATATCTTCAATAGGCATAAAAGAGTAAAATAAAGCAGTGATTAGCTGCTTTTGAATTCATTTTTGCTGCTTTTTGTCCCTGTATTTTGTGACAACTGCAGGGTCAGCCTCATCTGTTGCAACGAGCCTGCCACTTTCAAGAGCTCTGTCAACTGCCAGTTTACCCGTATCGCTGCGCACAATCAACGTTGTATATCCTTCCGGGCTTCCTACAGAACCTGCTGAAATATCAGCATACAGGGCATCGAAATCCTTACATATGTGACAACCTGGACGAATAGTATCTTCGATATCTTTCAGGGGAATGCTAATGTCCTCATTCTTGAGTGTGACAACAAGTTTTCCCCGTACATCCATGCGTTCTATGTCCAGTGGGTTGATCTGCAGTTCTGATTTGAGTTTGCCTTCCATGAGTTTTTCGTAATCGAAACTCTCTGTACAGAACAGGCCGATTACATATTTTATCGACTTTGCAAAGGGTCCAAGTAATTCATTATCACTTTTACGCAGCTTCTCCACTGCCCGGGCGGCACAGGGCAGGGCAACAATTGCTATGTTCTTGCACTTCTTCCCGATTACGGCTTCCTTCAGGGCTGCAAGCAGCGGAACCCACCAGTTATAACGGCTTCCTGCACTGCTTATCAATGCCTCGCCGGATGTGATGACTGTGGATTTTGGTTTCAGGGTCCAGGGGTCTTCTGTTACAGTTACAACAGCATCAACAATGCCTCTCTCCAGACTGTCATACAGGATTGCGGAAACCGCTCCTCCACTTTGCTTTCCCGGGATTTCAAAACCTGCCTTTGCAGCCATGTATTCTTCCCTGGAACTGCTACTTTCGGGCATTTCTCCTTCTATGCGGGGGCATATGTCATAACATGCACCGCAGGGAACACCATCAGTGGCCTCCTTGCAGTAGCCATTGCTGGAGGGTTTTATGGATTCTTCTCCCTTTTTGAAATACAGGGCATCTGCAGGACATACCGCCACACAACCCCCGCATCCGCTGCAACGATTTGTATTCCAGACTTTTTCCTTAAGATCGAGGTAGTTTCCCATGATGATCACATACATTTGACTAGGTTGGTTGTAAGGAAAGAAAACACTGTCCTATTTCGATATAACTTTTTCTTGTTTCTGATGGTAATGCGCTTTCTGGATACTGGGTTAAACAGAAAATAGAAATTAAAATTATGGTTAATAAATCAGATCCATCAAATTGTTTTATAAACCATGGAGTAATTTTATTGCAATATACACAGTGCAACTTTCATGTGCAATTATCCAATAAATAGTTGCATATGATGGCATATGAGTTTGAATCAAAATGCAAAAAAGAAATTCAATAATTGTGGGGTTACTTTTATTTATTTTAATTGGAATAGTATTGGCCATTCCAATTCTCATTTTCCAACCTGAGCCTGGCCCACTTGCATTCGGTGTCGATAATGTGGATAATACTGAACATAATGTCGTTGTAGAGATATTTGATTCTGACAACCAATCTATATTTTATGAATCCTATTTCCTTAAATCAGGAGACAGGACCGATCTTCAGTATATTAAGGGGCCTTTAGGTGTGTATAGGTTTGAAGTCACTCTGGATCAGGAAACCAAGCGGATTCACATGGCAGAGATACGATATGCACGAGATGTGAGCGGCTCTGATCTCGTGTATATAGACATCGTGAACAATACTGAAAATCCTATTGAATTTGGTATTGCTGTTCCATAAAGTCATTTTTGTTGCAATTGTTTCTCTGTTGCACTATGTGTCGTCAAAGAGGAATGCATGAATTAATCATGCAGTTCACTCCCAGACATATTTGCCCGCAAAAGGCCTGCTGCTTGACGCGACAATTTTTGTGTACTTTGTATCCAGATATTTTTTCGGGTCGATTTCAAAAGATCCGCAAAACTCTTCAATATAAGGACTTATCTTTTCCAGATCCTCTTCTGTGAATTCCGTGATCCTGGCACCCACGCCAAGCTGTCTTTCTTTCAATTCACCTCGCAGGATGATCTCACCACCGTGAATTCCACTGCCAACACCTCTGCCTCCAAAAGGATTGCTACTCTTGCCCAGGACAATTATTACTCCCCCGGCCATGTATTCTCCCAGGAATGAACAGGCATTGCCTCCAATAACCAGGATGGGTTTATGATCCTCTCCATATTCCTTCATATGAATGCCTCCTCTGTAACCGATATCGTCTCTCACGAATACTTTGCCGCCTCTCATGCTGTGGGCCACGGCATCTCCTGCACTGCCATGGATAACGATCTTTCCGCTGTCCATGGTATTACCGGGTGCGTGGTCGCAGTTGCCTTTAACGATACAGGTGGGGCCGTTCATGAACATTCCAAGGTCGCCACCCGGAACACCGTTGATCCGGATGGTAACTTCTCCTTTTAACCCATCTGCTATGAATCGCTGGCCAAGTACATTATCCACGATTATCTCAGTAGTACCCTCTGAAACAGCTCTGCGTATCTGCTGATTCAGGGGTGTGTAATGAAGTCCTCTTGCATCTATGTGTACTGGTTCCATTTGATCAGGCCCCCACAGGCTTTACCTGCAACACATCCAGGGTGCCTTCATCCAGCATATAGCCACGCAGCCTGCTACGATTACCTCTCAGGCTTTCTATACTGTTGATTCCGGCTGCACCCATGAGTTCACTGAGCTCCAGGGTCCAGGATTTAATTAGATTTGCAACATGTTCGGACTCAACTTCCGGATCAAGCCGGCTGACAAGGTCTTCCCTCTGGGTGGCAATACCCCAGGGACACAAACCACGGTAACAGTTTCCACAAACCCGGCATCCCATTGAAATCAGGGCTGCGGTTCCGATATAAACTGCGTCTGCACCAAGGGCTATGGATTTGGCAATATCTGCACTGTTGCGAATTCCCCCGCTGGCAATAACAGATACCTTGTTACGGATACCCTGATCATTGAGTTTCTGATCGACACTGGCAATCGCTGCTTCTATGGGAATGCCTACATTATCCCTGAAGACTTTCGGAGCTGCCCCGGTGCCTCCACGGAAACCGTCTATAACCACTGCATCTGCTGAGGACCTTGCAATACCAGCCGCCACAGCTGCGACATTATGCACAGCTGCAATTTTTACGAAAACCGGTTTCTTCCATTCGGTTGCTTCCTTGAGGCCTCTTACCAGCTGTGCCAGGTCCTCTATGCTGTAGATGTCATGGTGGGGGGCGGGGCTTATCGCATCGCTGCCTGCAGGTATCATTCGTGTGCAGGAAACATCCGTGCACACCTTCTCACCAGGCAGATGTCCCCCAATACCGGGTTTTGCTCCCTGTCCAATCTTGATTTCTATAGCGGCTCCCCTATCAAGGTAATTAATATCCACGCCGAACCGTCCGGAGGCCACCTGCACTATGACATTATCCTGATATGGATAAATGTCCTTATGCAGGCCACCTTCCCCGGTTCCCATGTATGTGCCGGTTTTGGCTGCTGCCTTTGCAAGACTTAACTGGGCATTGAGGCTGATAGCACCATAACTCATATGTCCGATCATTATCGGAGTCTGCAATTCCAGATTTGGGGATAGTTTGGTATTGAGTTTAATCTCCCCGTTTTCCTGCTTCCTTATATCAAGTTTTGAAGGTTTTTGCCCCAGGTAGGTACGTAATTCCATAGGCTCACGCAGGGGGTCTATACTCGGATTGGTTACCTGGCAGGCATCCAGCACCAACCTGTCGTAGATTATAGGATAATCCTTGGCATTTCCCATTCCCGCCAGGACGATCCTGCCACTTCGTGATTGGTTTATGACATCCTCCCGGGCTTGCGGAGTCCATAAGGGATGGCTGCGGTAATCAACGGGATGCTCACTGAGATTGATGGCATCCCGCGGACACATTGAAATGCAACGGTGGCATGCTGTGCATTTGCGTGAATCGATCAGGATATTGCCGTCATCCTCTTCCCGGAATACACCATAGGAACAATTATACACACACCTCATACATTGCATACATTGCTGCCTGTCTATCTGTATACGGTATTTCAGGGGTACACTTCCCAGGCTCATGTTACAACCCTCCCGATTACCGGCTCACCAGCACCCGGCATGTGGATATCCTCCACCTGGGGGTCCATGGTTCGAATTGCGGCTTCCTCACTGGATATGTACAACCTCGAACCGTGTTCCCCAACTACCAGTGGCCTGAGTTTTATCCTGTCAGTGAACCCTACTATGCCATCATGAGTGGCCACAACTATTGCGAAGGGGCCATTCATGAGAGCCGGGCCATAGGTCAGGCGAATTGCTTTGTTGAGTTCACGCTCTTTATCATTCATTTCATCGATCTCATCCCAGAAAGGCGGAGCCATTGCTTTTACAATGATCTCTGATGGTAATTCGTGATGTCTGCCGAGCAGGTCGAACAGGTATGCAACAACCTCGGTATCTGTATACATTGTACACTGGTAACCATTGCTTTCTACATATCTCTGATTTGTCCCGTAGGAAGTAATCTCTCCGTTGTGTACCACCGACCAGTTCAGCAGGTTAAAGGGATGTGCTCCTCCCCACCATCCCGGGGTGTTGGTGGGATAACGGTTATGTGCCAGCCAGATATAACCTTCATATTCATCAATTTTGTAAAAATTTGCCACATCTTCCGGCCACCCTGCGGCCTTGAACACTCCCATATTTTTCCCGGAGGAAAATACCAGGGCTCCTTCGATAGTCGAGGAATTAATTTCCATGACCAGATATTTGACGATATCTTCATCCGGTGTGAGACTTCCGGTCATAAGATCAGTATAGGGTTTGAAGAAGTATCTCCAGGGAACATGACTCCTTTTCAGGTTGGGTTGTTCCTTTGTAGGAATTTCTTCCTGATGGACGACGCGTCCCCATTTCTGGATAATATCATCAACTTTTGATTTTGGCTCCACAAGATTATCAAAGAATATGTGCAGGGCATAACAGTCTTCAAAATCGGGGTATATGCCATATGCAGCATAACCTGCACCTTCACCACTGCCACGCTCATTCATAAGGCTGAGGGCTTCTTTGATTCCCGAACCATTCATTTTTTGTTTCTGTCTGTCAATAACTCCTATTATCCCGCACATCGGCATCACCTTGTTATGATATGTAAAAGTGTGTATAAAGTGTATGTATCTAAAAAAATTTGGGCGGGACTTCCTGTGAAATCCCTGCTTAAAGTACACCAAGGTAGGTATCCAGTTCCCACTGGTGTACTTGGGCCTTATAATCATCCCATTCCTTATTCTTGGCACATAGGTAGTTGTTGAAAAGGTGGTCTCCCATGGTCTTTTTAACAAATTCACTGCCTGCCATTTCGTCTATCGCTTCCTTGAGGCTTCCTGGAAGAGAATTGATCCCCATGCCTTCTCTCTCCTGTCCGGAAAGTTTGAAGATATTGTGGGTTACTGCTTCTCCAGGGTCGGTTTTGTTCTTGATTCCATCCAGGCCTGCAGAAAGCATGGTTGCAAAGGCAAGATATGGATTACATGCCGGATCAGGACACCTGAGTTCTACCCTTGTACCCTTGCCCCTGGTTGACGGGATGCGTATCAGGGAACTGCGGTTACTGTCCGACCAGGTTATGTAGATGGGCGCTTCATATCCCGAGACAAGTCTTTTGTAAGAGTTGACAGTTGGGTTGGTTATTGCCGCGAATTCCCTGATATGTTCCAGCAGTCCGCCGGTGTAATACCTGGCTATGTCGGAGAGTTGGTTTGGAGTATTCGGATCAAAGAATACGTTTTCGCCATCCTGTGACATCAGGGATTGGTTGGCGTGCATTCCTGAGCCGTTTACACCGTAGAGTGGTTTCGGCATGAAGGTTGCATAGTAACCGTGGTGGTTTGCTATGGATTTGACCACATACCTGAATGTGATTACATTATCAGCTGTAGTAAGGGCATCCGAGAACCTGAAATCGATCTCGTGCTGTGAGGGGGCAACTTCGTGGTGTGATGCCTCGAGCTTGAATCCCATGTGTTCCAGGGCATAGTCAATTTCCCTGCGCACATCCTGGGCCATGTCAAGGGGTGCAAAGTCGAAGTAACCGCCTTTATCGGTAAGTTCGGTTGTGGGATTGCCTTCACTGTCCAGTTTGAACAGGAAGAATTCAAGTTCCGGTCCCACATTCATGGAATATCCCATGTCCTGGGCTTCCTTAAGGGTCTTTTTGAGAATGTAACGTGGATCTCCCTCGAAGGGGTTGCCATTCGGCAATTTTACATCACCTATTATACGCGCAACAGCTCCTTCGGTTGGTCTCCAGGGCAGGATACGGAATGTTGAAGGGTCGGGCATTAGCATCATGTCCGATTCCTCAATGCGGGTGAATCCTTCGATTGAAGAACCATCGAACATCACTCCTTCATCGAATGCCTCATCCAGGTCTTCGGAAGGAATTGCCCAGCTCTTGATAATTCCCATTGTGTCGGTGAACTGGGTACGTATAAACTTTACATCATTTTCGACGACCGCTTCAAGTACGTCTTCTTTGGTCTGTATCTCTGGCTTATGTTTCATTTCTCTCACCCTTCACAGGAATGCAGTAACCACTTACCGTATTACTTATATATAAAGATAACTACTGCATGCAAACAAATATAAAAAAAATATTTAAGCAATCTCATTTCATATAGATAGGGGGTACCAGGAAAACGGTCAGATTATATGAGTTTGATTCTTGGTAGAAAACTATGGATTATTCATCAAAAGCACAGACTGAAGAAATGGCATCTCTTGTAGAAACATGGTTAGGTAATCCTGCCACACGCAAAGTTCTCAGCAAGGTCGTTGCCGGATCTGATGGCATGCAGCGAATGGAAAGAATCCTGAAATCTTACGGGTGGGATACGGAGGATGATCTTGGCCTGAAGGACCGAATTGTCGGCAAAACGGTTAGAAGTATAATTGGACAGGTTGCCAATAAAACCGGCATCACAGAGGATGATATAAAGTCCAATATGAAGGTGGGTTACTGGCGCAAAGGGCTTGTCTCGACTCTGGCAGGTATTGGTTTGTGGGGTCCACAAAAGCCCTTCACTTCTTATGCACCCTTCCTGGTCGTCTGGAACTCTACCAATGCATGCAACCTTCATTGCAGACACTGTTACCAGAGTGCCATTAGCAGGCCCACACCGGATGAATTGAACACAGCTGAAAGGGTCAAAGTTGTGGACAGACTGGCAGATGAAGGGGTTGCCTATATCTCCCTGTCAGGGGGAGAGCCTCTTATGCGGAATGATTTTTTTGAAGTGGCTGCAAGAATATGCCAGAGGGATATGGGACTGGCTCTTGCGACCAACGGTACAATGCTAACGGCTGCACGGGCAAAGCGACTGGCAGATCTTGGTTGTTCCTTTGTCCAGATCTCTCTGGACGGTACCAGGCAAACTCATGATAATTTCCGTGGACTGGATGGAGCCTTCGATAAGACCCTGGAGGGTATCAAAAATGCAGTGGATGCGGGCCTGAACACTGAAGTAGCGATGACAGTAACCTCCCAAAACCTCGATGAGGTAAGTGAAGTGATTGATATCACTGAATCACTGGGTGCCGGCACCTTTATGCACTACAATTTCATCCCTGCCGGAAGAGGAAAGGAGATTATGAACAAGGATCTTTCTCCTCAGCAGCGTGAATCCCTTCTTGAGGAACTGGCCACAGAGGGGGAGAGAAGAAATATCAATGTACTTTCCACGGCTCCTCAGTTTTCACGGGTCTGCATGGGTGGGAGACATTCAATATCTTCATTGACCCACTTTGATTCGATCGGACAGAATAAACAATTGGCAGACAAAGTTGAATTTCTTGCGGAGTTTGTGGGAGGCTGCGGAGCTGGCCGTCTGTACTGCGGCCTCCAGCCAAACGGGGATATAATTCCATGTGTGTTCCTGCCAAAAACACTGGCAAACATCAGGTACAACAACCTTGTAGATGTGTGGCAAAACAGTGATTTTCTTGCAAAAATGCGTCAAAGGAATTCCTTTAAAGGGCAGTGTTCTGAATGTGCTTATTTGAAGGTTTGCGGGGGATGCCGGGCACGTGCATTTGGTTATTTCAATGATGTACAGGGGCCTGACCCCGGCTGTATACGGAATGCCGCTAGCTGGGATGAGCTGGAAAAGAAAATTGAGCACGATTCTGTACATCCTCTGTGAAAACAGTCGTTGTCGTTTGCCTCATCTTTATAACAAATGAAAATTTACTTGCAGGTAGGTGAATATAATCATGGCAAACTGGGTACGTATAAATTTTACATCATTTTCGACGACCACTTCAAGTAGTCTTCTTTGGTCTGTATCTTTGGCTTATGTTTCATTTCCCTCACCCTTCACAGGAATGCAGTAACCACATACCTTGTTAGTAGTATATAAGACATTCTGTAACGATGGGCTTGACCATAAAGTCCACTACATTGTGGTCAATGGGATACATAATAGTTAAAAGGTCTACTTTATGGTCAAAACATTAACTCGGAAAACGCTTGCTTGTAATATGATAGGCAAAAATCAGGGAGTGATAAATTACAATATTAAGAGACTGTCGGATAATAGATAAAAAAGATCCCCTTTACTTCATTAAAGAGCAAATTTAAGGCTTAAATTCATTTTTTTGAGAAATTATCATCTATTTGTTTGACATATTTTCAATCCAGCTTCTTTCAATCCTTTTTTAAGCCTCAACTCTTTCATCCCTTCTATCTTTAACATATATCCCCACTCATTTTAATAAATCTCTTTAGATTAACTGCAATTCCTGTTAACATTGCCTGGATATTCATCTTCTCTTTCCCCCAGAACTTTGCTCTTTTCAGCCCATGAAATCTCTTCATCTCTCCCTGTTTTGGTTCGATATGTGCCCTCATTTTCATATCCCGTTTAAAATCTCGAGATTTACTGTATCTTTTAGCCTCTTCTAAAAAGGTATTGATTCTAAAAAGGTATTGAACTACTGCAGACCGTAGCATCATTTCAGGTGTGTTGGTTACAGGACGACCTTTGTTTGAACAATAGAGTTTTTCACATGTTACATTGATGAACGAGAAATCAACATTTTCATTGATCTTATAAAGCAAATGGTTTTTGAGTATCAATTCGTAGACATCAGGACCATACACGAATGTTGTTTGCTTGGGTTTTGAACAGAATACATTTTAATCACGATAGAGTTAATTATTTCAGTTGATTATGGTTATATGATATAAATGTATCTCTTGATTGTGATTATGCGGTAGAATATGAGTATATACAATAGAAACTGTATGATATGTGTCTGTAAGTAGTAGACTTTTCCGACAGCCTCTACAAATTCCATTCAAAATTTATAAAAAGATTTTGTATATTGATATATTTCCTCACTCATAAAATAATAAATAAGTTACGCTCATGCAATGCCTGGTGATAATGAATAAATAGTTACGCTTTTAAAATGAAAAACTAATTTGATGGTCTCAGTTTCAACAGAGCAATCAATTGATAAGATATTAATATTATTGAATTTCATGGTAAAGGCATGCCAGAAGAAGACGAAACCTGCCAGGTGAATGTAAAGGGGGTTTACCTCATGAAAATGGAAGAGGGAATAGCGCCAACTGTCATCCTGGAAGATCCGGCCGGAAAAATAATGCCGATTTATATCGGGCATCTGGAAGCCCTGTCCATAAATAATGCATTAAACAGTGAGACCACACCTCGTCCAATGACCCACGACCTTTTAATGTCCATCCTCTCAAGAATGGAAGGCAAAGTTGAAAGCGTGTTTATTGATGAAAAGACAGAAGGAGTATTTTTCGCCCGTCTGACTTTGAGCAAAAACGATGTTAAAATGGAATTCGATGCAAGACCCAGTGATTGCATCGCCCTTGCTCTGAGAGCAGATGTTCCAATCAATATCAAAGATGAAATTCTGGAAAATGACATCATAAGTCCCGAAAAACTGGACGGTGCGAAATCATTCGAATCTATCCTTTAACCGGCTCAAAAGTAAGAAGCAAGCGTTGTCTGAGACGATATTTCCTGTAACCCGGCAACCCTAACTCCAATCCGGCGAATGGTAGGTTTGTTTTCTTCAAGGAAGGTTGTTAGCAATTTGTCCAGATGTTGTCTCAGAATTTCTTTTTCAGCAACCGCTCTCTGGAGGGTATGGTTACGAGTTTGGGTTTTGAAATCAGATGTGATCATGATCAGTGTAACCTGACGGAAAGAAACACTTCTTTCGATAGTCTTTTTAATCACATCCTCGGCAAGGTTATCCAGAACTGGCATTATCAAATCGTAATCCGATGAATTTTCCGGCAAAGTGGCTATCCTCCCAATTTGCTCACTTCCTTCCCTTTGCCTGACAGGAGACTCATCAATCCCCTGTGCAGCCTTTTTGAGCCATGAACCTTTCTTTTTACCAAAAGCATCTATGAGAGACACAATGTCCGAAGAAGCAAGTTGTCCCACTGATTTTATGCCCATTTTTTCAAGCCTGGCGGCTGTGACATCCCCTACACCCCAGAGTTGAGAGGGAGCACGATTCGCCAGAAATTGATTTACATCATGTTGTGGGATGACAGTAAGTCCATCGGGTTTATTTTCTGAGGATGCCATTTTGGCAATGAGTTTGTTGGGCCCGAGCCCCACAGAACATGTCAGCTGTTCTTTTTCCAGAATCTTTTGCTTAATATCTTCACCCAGTTTACGGGCACATTCAAAATCACCGTTACAGTTTGCCGTAACTTCGATGAATGCCTCATCTATACTTATCTGCTCAAAGGATTCATCATTATCTGCATGAGAGCGCAGTATTTCCATGATACTGTCAGAAACTTCAGTGTAAAACTCTTTTCTTACAGGAAGAAAAACCGCATCCTGATTCAGTTTAATGGCTCTGGAACAGGGCATACCGGATTTAATACCGTATTCGCGGGCTGTATAATTGGAGGTGCTTACCGAGCTCCCGTGCTCCCCTCTCCCCGAATACATACAGACCACCACAGGCCTGCCTATAAGGGAAGGGTCTTCACGCTCCTCAACAGCAGCATAAAAGTAGTCCATGTCCACATGGACAACAATACGTGACATAATAAAAAGAGAGGTTTTTTAGATTTGTATAGTTTGTGGAAAAATAGATTCTCATTCTTTTTTCACATATCGATAGGAATAAAATGAACTATACGGATATATCAAACCAAACTGGAGGGACATAAGTGATTTACAACACATTTCCCACATGCGGGTTTGCGGGCAAAACATATGTTCCTGCCATGTAATATCAGGGTCAGGGAAAAATCATCCCACTCACTTTGATCGACAAGTTCTATCAGATCCTTTTCAATTTTGACAGGATCCTTATTTTCAGTAAAACCCAGTCTTGTAGCAAGACGTTTGGCGTGGGTGTCCACAGCAATACCCGCTTTTACACCAAAACCCCTTGCAAGCACTATATTGGCAGTTTTGCGAGCCACCCCGGGCAGTTTTAACAGGTCTTCCATCGTGGATGGAACTTCACCCCCAAAATCCTCGATGATAATTCTGGCACTCTGTTGCAGGTGTTTGGCCTTGTTGCGGTAAAAACCCGTGGAATAAATATCCTTTTCCAGTTCATTGATGTCCACATCCGCATAATCAAAAACCGTGCGGTATTTCTTGAACAACTCACTTGTAACTTTATTGATCTGCACATCCGTACTCTGGGCTGAAAGAATAGTGGCTACCAGCAGTTCCAGAGGGTTTTTGAAATGCAGAGCAGGCTGCGGATCAGGATACTCCTTTTTAAGAAGTTCCCATATTTGAGGGAAATTAGAAAGATTACTTGCCGCCATAGAAAAAGAAAAGGAGATTTCAGACTTATTCAAGCCCGAAATCTTCAATGTTTTTATCTGCAAGTGCCTGGATCAGTTTGAGTTGTTCCTCTCCGCCTTCCATTTTGAAAAGATGTTTGAACCTTTTCTGCATCTTGAGATAATCCTCGACAGGCTTTTTCTGTTTGCCTATTTTGCGTACCTTTGTAACTTCACCATTCTCCATTTCATACAGCGGCCACAGACCGGTCTGTACTGCCAGTTTTGCAACTTCCACAGTCTTGGAAGTGTCAAAACCCCATCCTGTGGTACAGGGCGCATGGGCATGAATGTAGGTTGGGCCTTCAATCTCGGTTGCTTTCTTGATCTTCTTGATCATATCCCTGGGATAACCCAGGGAAGTTGTAGCAATGTATGGAGAACCATGAGCTGCCATAATTGCAGGCATGTTCTTCTTGGGCCTGGGGTTCCCATAGGAAACCTTTCCGGCAGGGCTTGTTGTGGTAGACGCATCAAAGGGTGTAGCACCACTCCTCTGCACACCGGTATTCATGTATGCCTCGTTATCGATACATACATAGGTTATATCATGGCCTCTCTCAAAGGCACCGGAAATGGATCTCATCCCGATATCAAGAGTAGCACCATCTCCTGCCAGAGCGATTACCTTGGTATCACCTTTATTACCCATTGCCTTAAGGGCAGCCTCCACACCGGAAGCCACAGCCCCTGCATTCTCGAAGAGGGAATGAACCCACGGGACCTCCCATGAGGTTTCGGGGTAGGGGGTACTCATAACTTCCAGACAGCCGGTAGGGGATATAATAATACAGTCCTCTCCTGCGGCCATAAGGGTGAACTTGGCCACCATTGCATCACAGCAACCTGCACAACCACGATGTCCTGATGTAAACAATGATTTCACAACAATTCCTCCTTCAGATCAGCATATTTGCTCTCAGTGTTGATACCCGAAGAGATTATGCCTTTAGCTTCCTCCACTATATCCTCAATGGTTTTTTCGGGTATGTCACGACCACCGTGTCCGATCATCCGGCCCACTATCGGGACATCAACCTTAGTATTATACAGGCTTGCCTTGGTCTCGGTAAACAGGGATCCTTCATTGAGTCCCAGAGAGATGTTCTTGTCAAGTGCGACAACAACCTTTGCATCCTTGATAACATTCTTTATTGCTTCTGCCGGGAATGGCCTGAAAGTCCTTACTTTAAGTAAGCCGACCTTGACTCCCTTCGCACGGAGTTTATCCACGACATCCCTGATGGTTCCTACAAGTGAACCCATAGCCATAAGGATTATATCAGCATCTTCTGTCTCGTATTCATCGATCAGACCACCATAGTACCTTCCAAATATTTCATAGAACTCATTGGCAGCTTCTTCTATCTTGGGCAGGGCATTATCCATTGCCTGTTGCTGCAGGTACCTGAATTCGGTATATACAGTCGGGTCTGCAAAGGCACCGAATGTAAGCGGGTTTTTAGGATCGAGTGAGTATTCCGGTTCATAAGCAGGCAGATATTCATCCACAAGGTCCTGTTCCAGCAAGACCACGGGCTCATAAACATGAGACAGGATGAAACCGTCCATACAGGTCATTGCAGGCATCATTACATCCTTATCTTCTGCAACCTTGTAAGCCTGAGCGGTCATATCCGAGATTTCCTGCAGATCTTCGGCATACATCTGGATCCAGCCTGTATCCCGCTGAGAGATGGAATCCTGCTGGTCGTTCCAGATATTAATCGGGGCACTGACCGCACGATTTGCGATGGTCATTACAATCGGCAGGCGCATTCCTGATACGTTAAAAAGCACCTCATGCATCAGTTCCAGCCCCTGTGAGGTGGTGGCTGAATAACACCTGGCACCTGCTGCTGCAGAACCTACAAGAGCCGAAAGGGCGGAGAACTCTGATTCGACTGTTATATATTCACAGTTTGGAATCTTACCATCGGCCATGAACTGGGAAAGGTCCTCCACAATATGGGTCTGTGGTGTGATAGGATATGCGGAAATAACATTTGGCCTGCATACCTTCACAGCATGGGCCACTGCATAGGAACCTTCGGCCACATCCATCTTATCCTTGTCAAGGGTACGTATAACTGTCATTTATTTCTCCTCCAGTACCATATCAATGGCTTCCGTGGGACATTCATTGGCACAGATTCCGCATCCTTTGCAGTAATCATAATCAAATTCAAAGAATCCGTCGTCCATGGGTAGTACTGCCATATCAGGACAGAGCAGTTCACATAATTTGCATTTGATACATTTGTCGTAATCAAAGACTGGTCTGAAAGTTCTCCAGCCACCTGTCTTGTTTACCCTCGTGGTACCGGGTTGACAGACTCCTCCGAGTTGTATGCTCATTATTTATCCTCCGCCATCAAGTCATAGGCTTTCTGCACAGCCTCTGCATTTTTCTCTCCTATTTTACCAGAGAAGCGCCCCTTTACTGCATTAACAATTGAACTGGCCCTGACCTCGCCCGTTGCACCGGCAAAGGCTCCTAAAAGAACAGTATTGACAATAGGCCTTCCAATGATATCAAGAGCTACCTTTGTTGCATTCACGGTCATTATACGGGCATTTGTGTCAAGATCAAAATCTTCCGGAGCAAAATCAGAATTAATAAGTATGATACCATCATCTTTTGCCCCGCTGTCAATATCCACTACCTCAAGAAGAGTGGGGTCCTGAACGATTATGTAATCTGGTTCATAAATCTGGCTTCTGAGCCTGATTGGGGCATCACTGATCCTTGTGAAAGCCTGAACCGGCGCTCCACGTCTTTCGACACCAAAGGCCGGGAATGCCTGGCTAAACTGGCCATCCTCAAAAGCGGCGCCTGCCAGTAGTTCGGCTGCTGTAACCGAACCCTGTCCGCCTCGACCATGTATTCTTATTTCTTTCATCTGTATTCTCCGTAACAAACGTAATGAACATATATTGTAGATAGCGGATACGAACCCGCATGCATCAACAATTACCGTTTGGATGGTAATTGGAATAAATGCAATGTTTAATTGTGTAGAATAGCTAATTATTATTTAGTTTTTCGGTGATAACAGATAAAAATTATTTTAAAAAATCCTAAAAGAACAATTATGACTCCTTGCATAGCATTCCCATCCTGGAAATGATATCATCACTACTCTTTACGTTCTGGATGGATTTGCGAAATGACCTGGAACCTGCAAGACCCCTGGTAAACCACGCAGAATGTGCTGCCAGGTTTACATTTTTGTCCAACCCATGGGTTTCCAGCAGTTTCAGGTATTCCTCCAGACTGCTTTTTCTCTGATCACAATCGGCTGAAGGGGACTCCGTGCCGCTTTCAAGGAATGCCCCTATCCTTGAGAAGATATCAGGATCTCCCATGGCTGCCCGCCCTATCATAAGACCGTCACATCCCGTATATTCAAGAACCTGGGCAGCAAAAACACCGTCCCGTATATCCCCGTTTGCAATAACAGGAATTGATAGTTCCTCTTTTATCCTGCGAGCGTGCAAATGATCCGCCAACCCCGAATAGTGCTGCATGGCAGTCCTTCCATGGACTGTTATGGCCGAGACACCGGCGTTTTCAAGCCTTGATGCAAGTTCCACAGTCTGTGACACATCCCTGAATACGCGTATCTTTACAGTCACAGGCACATTTACTGATTCCACCACACACTGTATAATATTTTCCAGCACATCGGGTTTTTCCATAAGCTTTGAGCCCGCACCCGTTTTCCGGATTCTGGGAGACGGGCAGCCCGCATTGATATCTATAATTGAAGGAGATGATTCATTTTCAATCAGGCAGGCAGCCTTTGCCATAGAAACCGGAGAATTGCCAAATATCTGGACACCGAATATACCCTCATCCGGAAAACTTAGAGCCATCTGATGTGATTTTGCATTGTCGTGCAGTATCGCCTCGGAATTGATCATCTCGGTAAAGGCAAAAGATGCACCCCTACGCCTGCAAACTACCCGGTAGGCAAGATTGGTTACCTCTGCCATTGGAGCAAGCAAAAGGTTTCCTCCAAGCCTTATCTTTCCGATTTGCATGATATTCCATAGGGATAACGATATATAAATAATAACATATCATAGGGCAGGAGAGGAGAAACAACTCATGAAAATAATAGCCTTTGTAGGAATGCCCGCCTCCGGGAAATCCGAAGCCTCAAAAGTGATCCGTAATATGGGAATTAATGTAATCAATATGGGAGATGTGATACGGGAAGAGGTCAAGCACCGCCAGCTCGATCCAACAGACAGCAACACTGGAATGGTAGCCAATGACCTGAGGGACAAAGAAGGCATGGATGCAGTTGCCAGGAGATGTATCCCGAAAATCAAACAGAATGATAACGATGTTGTTGTGATCGATGGCATCCGCGGGATTGCAGAGGTGGAAATTTTCAAGAAAGAATTTGGAGATGAGTTTTCATTAATCGCTATAAGCAGTCCTATTGAAAACCGGTTTAAACGTGTGCGTAAAAGATGCAGAAGCGATGACATGCAAAAAATCGAAGATTTGAAAATCAGGGACGAAAGGGAGATGAAATGGGGAATGGGTCAGGCAATGGAAACTGCCGATGTAACCATTGACAACACCGCAAGTCTCAAGGAATTTAGAAAACAGGTGAAAGATACGGTGGGAAGAATAAATGGCCAGCGTTAAGTTTTGGGCCCGTGTAAATCCAACAGAGGATGTCTCAAAGGTATGCGAGGCGCTTACAAGGATTAGTGGTCTTGCACCCCGTTTAGATGATAATATCGCAGTTATAGATTGCAACCATCGTGACCTGCAAATATTCCACCACCTGCTGCGGGATGAAGCAATCCTCGATACCGCAAGGTCCGTTCTCGAAAAAGGAATACACAGCCCGGAAGAAAAAATAAGTTTCATGCTCAATAAACAGGTTGCTTTTGTGGGACGCATCAGTTTTCCTGCAGGAGAAGAAGAGCTAGGGTCGATCCATGTGGAAATTAAATGTAATGAAGGGGAACTGGAAGATATAATTAACTGGTTAGCCCCTCCCACAGAAGAAGGAAAACCTGTTTATGAAAAGGAAATGCCCCCATTAAGAGAAGGTGAGTAAGTTGCCACCGGCAATCGGGTTTTCTGCAAGAGCAAGCGGGGAAATGCCACTTGAATGGGCTTATGAACTGGAAGAGATGGGATATTCAGCAATTGAACTTGTACAGGAAGGAAAACAGAAAATTACTGCTGAAAACATTGACAGGATACAACAGATAAAGGATACAACAAACCTGACCTTCACAATACACCTGCCGTTTTCTGACATAAACCTTGCAACCCTCAATCCCGGTATACACAAAGAAATTATAAGGCAGATGGGACATTGCCTGCACATGGCATCAGGTCTTGCTGAAATCGCAGTAATCCATCCTGGTTATCTCTCCCCTGAAGGAGCATTATATCCCGAAAAAGCCTGGGACAATACGATAGGATCACTGAAAGAGATAAGCACGATTGCAGAGGATAAAGGAATTACGATTGCACTGGAGAATATGCCAGATATGCCTCACATATTTGGAAAATATCCTGCTGAAATACTGGAAATAATAGAAAAGGCAGATTCGGATAATATAGGCATGACACTGGATATTGGCCATGCCAATACAATGGGCTTGCTTGATGAGTTTCTGGATTCCTGCAGAGAAGTAATGATCCATTCCCACATACATGACAACCATGAAAAAAGGGATGAACACCTCCCTCTTGGCAAAGGCTGTATTAATTGGAAAAAAGTATTTGACAGGGTTGACGGTTATGAAGGGTTGTTTATTACAGAAATGAAAAATCTGCAAAATGGTACAGAATGCATGGAATATTTGAAATCAAATCTTATTCTTTAATTCTTCCGTGCCTTGTGTCCACATCATCCATCCTATCCAGTAATTTACGGATTGCAGTCCGAATAGCATCCGACTGACTCACGAATTTCCTATCTACCCCTACATGACAATTAAGATCATCAAGCAACTGCTGGGGGATATCCACACTAACCTTGGGCATAAATCTCACTCTCCTGTGAATTTTATATAAGATAATAACTGATAATACATATAAACAACTCGTTGAAAACGGGCCTAAGAAAATAAAGTTGGCATACGTTCAATTATGTTTATAGAATAAGGGGAGTTCTATTTCAACAACCGGATACAACATATTTTTGGGATTTTACAAAATAATAAGCTCTATATTGAAACCTATAGAGGAAAAGCCAGACACAAAATACTCTGGTATTGAGTGGGATGTATCACACAAGCGGCTCAAACCTGGGGAAATATCACAATAACGGGCAATACTAAGCCCGACGCCCGCATAAACATGATCGTGAGATTCAAGGTGGCAGTTGAGGTGCATGATGGCAGGTACAGTCATGATTTCCGGAAAGTGCAAATTCCAGAAGGCCGAATGAATTTAAAGTCCAAACAAGGCCTGTTAAGAACATGACATTTACCGTTAAAATGTTGATGCCTTCCCGACAACACAGGGATGCTGAAGAGTCGGTGGCCACATACATAGACACAAATGTGCCTTCCGGCACCTTCAATATATTCTTAGATTAAAATAAGAAAAGCAAATAGGCGGGCCGGAAGGGATTTGAACCCTCGGCCTATGGATTAAGAGTCCATCGCTCTGCCTGACTAAGCTACCGGCCCATTTGTGCGGCCCTTCATAAGCATTACCTGAATATATACGTTTCGGCAAAAAGATAGGCACTGTTCAGTTAAAAAATAACTAAATGGGGATTCATCCCCCCATTTAAAGGGGATGAAAATGGAACAGAATGCATAATTAGATTTAGTGCCGGTAGATATTAAATCTTACGTGCAAAGGAAAAGAAGGAATCTAAAAGCCATAGCATTATCCATACTTGTGTACCAGCAGGGACTTAAGTTTGAGGAAAAACTCAGAACTATTATTATAACGCGGCTATAAATCCCGATTCTAAAAGAATAATCTATGCCAAGATATATCCTACAAGGAACCACTTAACTACGAAATCTTTCTTTAAGGATTTGAAAC
>NZ_RRBA01000003.1:0-228660 GCF_004104135.1 Methanohalophilus sp. WG1-DM
GATATATCCTACAAGGAACCACTTAACTACGAAATCTTTCTTTAAGGATTTGAAACGAATATATGGAGAAATGCCAAAGAGGGCAGTTGTGGATGGGGGCCATGGTACACTGCTACAGCGAAACCCGGGATTCAGAGAACTGTAATATCCGGGGATATCAGAAATTATATCGAGCGATGGTCAAATCTTTTAAAAGGAGGATTAAGATGTTCGATAAATATTTCCCACATAAAGAGGGACTTGTTCAGCATATTAATAACTGGATACAGATGTTTAATCATAATTACATCAGAAATTATCAAAATCTAAACTCATATACGCCTTATCAATGGGAAAGATGCTTTTACTGAACAGTACCAAGTTACCGACCGGAAAACATATCTATATAAATTAAAAATTGCATCGGTACGATTAAGTCATACAAATCCCTAGTAAGCACAAATCATCATAAACCATATGGAGTTTCCTTTCATGGTAAAAACCGAAAAATTCATTCCAAAAGCAATCGAGAAAATAAAAGCCAAAGCGCAGGGCAAAACGATCATCGCCCTCTCGGGAGGTGTTGACAGTTCCGTATGTGCAATCCTTGCACACCGTGCAATTGGTGATAATCTGATACCGATCTATATAGACACGGGTCTTATGAGAAAAGGTGAAACCGAACGAATAAAGGGAATATTCGGTGACATGAATCTCCAAATCATCGATGCAAAGGATCGTTTCCTTGACAGCCTGGTGGGAATCAAGGACCCAGAAGAAAAAAGAAAAGCTGTCGGTGAGACTTTCATTCGTGTCTTTGAAGAAGAAGCACTCGGTGTTGAGGCAGAATGTCTGATCCAGGGGACCATATACCCGGATAAGATTGAATCCGATGGTGGTATCAAGTCTCATCACAACGTAGGCGGCCTGCCCGAACATATCAATTTCAAACATATTATAGAACCTATTGATGACCTCTACAAGGACGAGGTAAGGGAAGTCGCTCATGCGCTCGAACTGCCAGAAGAAATCTGTGAAAGAATGCCTTTCCCGGGACCGGGACTTTCAGTAAGGATAATCGGAGAAGTTACAAGAGAAAAGATCGAAGTTGTCAGAGAAGCAAATGCGATTGTGGAAGAAGAACTGCTTGAACAGTTCTTCCCCTGGCAAACATTCGCGGCAGTTTTGGGCAAAGGGACCGGCGTAAAAGGCGACCTAAGGGTACATGGCTGGATCGTTGCAGTGCGCGCAGTAGGTTCAAGAGATGGTATGACCGCAGAGGCCCTGGATTTACCCTGGGATACCCTCAGAAAAATCAGCTCGCGCATAACCGGGGAAATCCCCACAGCAGCAAGAGTTGTCTATGACATAACACCAAAACCACCTGCTACTATCGAGTTCGAATGAATCTTAATGATAGAATACTGGAAATTAGACAGCAGCAACGCATAAAAAAGGCTCCAAACAATGAGCCTGCTGCTGTCTGGACAGGCAAAGATCTTCTTCAAGGAGAAATAACAGATACCCTAACCCTTATTTTCAAGACCTGTGGATGCTGGTGGGGGATAAAAGGAGGGTGTACAATGTG
Source organism: Methanohalophilus sp. WG1-DM (assembly GCF_004104135.1). Lineage (NCBI taxonomy): Archaea > Methanobacteriati > Methanobacteriota > Methanomicrobia > Methanosarcinales > Methanosarcinaceae > Methanohalophilus > Methanohalophilus sp. WG1-DM. The sequence goes on from NZ_RRBA01000003.1 coordinate 1,568, forward strand.
TGGTTTTGTTTATGACAGAGCCTCCACACCTCCATCAGCTGAAGACCTATTGCAGCAGTACGAAAAAGCACTTGAGCGTTCTTCCGGATTGCAGGAATTCATAGTAAAAATATTCACATCCGGCAGTTTCCTGGATGAAAAGGAAATTGATGCACAAGTCAGAGAAACCCTACTGAATAAAATGGAAGTAGACGAAAGGATCAAGAAAGTAATTGTAGAAACCCGGCCCGAATTTGTAACAGAAGATACCCTTGCTTCCTGCACAGAAGTGCTAAAAAACACCGGATTTGAAATCGCTATTGGTCTTGAGACAAGCAGTGATTTAATACGCAAACGTTCCATAAACAAGGGTTTTACCTATGCAGGTTTTTCCCGTGCGGCACAACTTGCTCATGAGAAAGGTGTTACTGTTAAGGCATACCTGCTTCTCAAACCACCCTTTTTGTCAGAAATCGAAGGAATGAACGACATTATAGATACGATAAATGATATTGCCGGCCTGGTTGACACGGTCTCCATAAACCTGTGTAATGTCCAGAGAGGAACTTTTGTGGAACGCCTATGGGAAAGAAACCAATACAGACCGCCCTGGCTATGGAGTGTTGTCCGGATACTCATGGAGTCCAAAAAGAATCACCCTGATCTTGTAATCACATCGGATCCCGTCGGAGCCGGCTCAAAGCGTGGACCTCATAACTGCAGGGAATGCAGCCACATGGTTGCCGATACGATCAGGGAATATTCCCTCACACAGGATATCGCGATATTGGAAGACCTCAACTGTGATTGCAAGGAAGAATGGGAAAAAGTACTGGAACTTGACGGGTTAACCTTTGGCTGCCCCATCAAATCCTGAAAACTTAAAATACCATAGTGCCTATCCCGCCATCTGTAAACAGTTCCAGAAGGATGGAATGGGGCACACTTCCATTTATTATATGCACCCTTTCTACACCGTTTTCTACACTTGTGGATGCACTGCGCATTTTGGGGATCATACCGCCACCAATAATTCCCTCATCAATCAGATCCTCTACCTGAGGTGCAAGCACCCGTGAAATCCTTGTCGTAGTGTCTGAAGGATCCCTCATAAGTCCTGCCACATCAGTCATTAGAATGAGTTTTTTGGCCTGCAGGGATTTGGCAATATCTCCGGCAACCGTATCTGCATTGATATTCAGGGCATTGCCCTCATTATCCACAGCAATCGGAGAGATCACAGGTATGTAGCCCTGATTTGTCACTATATGGATCAATTCCGTATTGATTATTTCGGTATCTCCAACCCACCCCAGGTCCACACTGTGCTCTATATCCTCTATCATAACCCTCTGGGCAGGTTTTTTGCGAGCCATTATCATTTTCCCGTCTTTTCCGGAAAGACCCACACCTTTTGCACCGTGCTGACCAATCAGGGACACAATTTTCGTATTGATGCTGCCTACAAGGACCATACGGGCAATTTCCATGGTCTCGTCATCAGTAATACGCAAGCCGCCTACAAATTCGGGTTTCTTGCCCATCTGCTCCATTTTTTCAGTAATTTCAGGTCCGCCGCCATGTACGATTACCGGATGTATTCCCACGAATCTGAGAAGCACAATGTCCTCAACAATTGCACTCATTATTTCGGGGTCTACCATTGCGTGCCCTCCAACCTTTATCACCATAAATGAATCATAGAATTCACGAATGTAGGGAAGGGCTTCAATCAATATATTTTCCTTCTTATACGAGCCTTCTGACATAAAGGCTACATAGGAAAACAATGCTTTAAACTTTTTGTAAAGAAAAATAGATAAACAAGGGGATAACCCCTATATGAGTATAATAAGAAAGTAATAGAAATAATCAGACTTGCTCAAGTTTGATTATGCCTGGTTTTTCTTTTCTTACAAAAGGCTTGTTGATTTTGTCAGGCATCCAGTCTGGTTTGTTCTTGGGAGCATCAACTTCCTCTTTCCAACCATAGAAAACATGGACTTTCTTGGTCCCCCTTTCACGGAGCATAATTTTTTCAGGGTTTTTCTTGGTGCCTTTACCACGGTTTGCAACTTTAAGAGCTGCCTGTCTTGGTTGCTTTCCTGTAAATACTCCATGTTCGTTTCCTTTTTCATCCCTTAATACAAAATTTCTCGGTTCTGACTTAGACATTTAATCACCTTGTCCACCGTTACCGGTTATTGATTAGTTGTAATGTTGTTGTATATATAATTAACTTTTAATGTTGCCTTTTGATAATGATTTGAATGAAAACCGACCAAAAGGGTTAATGCACAGTAGTAAACACATACAATAAATTCGTCAACAAAACATTTACATGCGATGAATAAGTTTCAATTATAGTTTCAATTACAATCAATTTATTTTACTTAACCCGTTTAGAGGTCATTTAAATGGAACTCCCAGTATTAGAATTACCAGATGTTCAGGCAAATAAACCAAAAATACCGATAAACCTCACCAGAGTCGGTGTAACCGACGTGAAAAAACTGGTCGAGATCAAGAGAAAAGATAAAAGACCAATAGTCCTTATATCTACTTTCGATATTTTTGTTGATCTGCCTTCCGACAGGAAAGGAGCAAACCTTTCACGTAATTTTGAAGCTATAGATGAGGTTCTCGAAAAGGCAGTCAATATGCCTGTTTATGAGATAGAAGAACTTTGCGGAGATGTTGCACAAAATCTTCTCACAAGACATGAATATGCCACTCAGGCAGAAGTGATCATGAAAAGTGAGTACGTGATCAAACGTGAAGCGCCTGTGAATAAAATGCAATGTCAGGAAGTTGTCGATATATTCGCAGAATCCTTTGCAACCCGTGATGAAGAAAACAACATCGAAGTCAAGAAACTTATTGGTTCAGAAGTTGTAGGAATGACCGCATGCCCCTGTGCACAGGAAATTATGCGGGATAAGGCCATGAAAGAGCTTACAGAACTTGGAGTGAATGAGAAGACCATATCCCTTTTCCTCAAAAGGATGCCAATGCCCACCCACAACCAGCGAGGCAGGGGTATAATTTCTATCCAGACAAAGTGTGATGTCGAAGTGTCTCTGGAAGAGATAATAAAGGTTATCGAAAACTCCATGAGTTCAAATGTCTTCGAATTATTGAAGCGCCAGGACGAAGCTTTTGTGGTAGAAACCGCTCACAGAAATCCAAAATTCGTGGAAGACTGTGTGAGAACAATGGCACAGAAAGTTGTAGAAAAGTTCCCCCACCTACCCGATGATGCTGTAATAACTATTAAACAGATAAATGAGGAAAGCATACACAGGCATAATGCATTTGCCGAAAGGGTTGCGGATTTCAGTGATCTCAAAAATGAGATTGCAAATAGTTAAAGAAGGCAATATAAATGGAACAAATACAAACATCTGACATCGACGGTCACCCCCTTGAAAAAGGCATGGTGGTGAGATATCTCAATACTGGAACTCTGGGAGAAATCGTCGATATAAAGGAAGATGATGAAGGCACATGGGCCCTGATGAATACCACAGACCTTTACTACAGGGTCGATACCTTGAAAGTATCAGACGAAAAAGTAGGAAAAAGGGGAGAAAAAGAATACAGTGCAAGCGATGTAAAGGATTACCTGCTCAGCCAGGACGAGGAAGCCTCTTCAGGAAATCTGGAGAATGTATATCAGTCCACTGGAGGGGGCTGATTACAATAAACCCTCTTTCTCAAGCAACGTAAGGGAGCGCATCCATTCACCCCGGGGCTCCCTTGAAGTACCTACTACAAGCCTTTTTTTATGTCCCAGCTCCTCAACCACTCCCCTTGCTTCTATTCTTTCTCCTGTTAATGCCTGACCCGAATAGGTGTGCGTGTATGAAAGGATATGGTCTATCTCCTCATGATCAATTTTATACAACGCAGGATTATCAAAAGCAAATGTCGCATCTGTAACAGTAGCTTTTATTTGTATATGCTTGGTATCTGTCCCCCTTTCCAGGGGCTGATGTATCTGATCCCAATCTCTTGTGAAGAGGAGATCAAAATAGGTACCATTTACCATTCCACGATTTCCTTTTCTCAATTCATGCAGAAGAAACTCATCATATGAAATTTCAGGAGAGCGTTTTCTGTAAATACGTTGCCACATATTCTCATCGATTGCCTCAATAAGGGAACTGGATAGTTTTGCCCTGTTTATGGCATCACGTGCCTTAAACCAGTCCGGCCCGTAAATCACAAAATCAATATCAGACATGTCATTTTGTAAACCAGGGAGGATTGAACCGGTAACTCCCTGTTTGCTCATAGGTATACCAGCATCAGAAAGAACCGTAACAATTGTTTTGATTTGTTCATCCGAGTCAACTACTTCAGGCACCCGATCTACAGGGCTGAGAATTTCTGAAATCCGTTCCTGTGGAATTATATGTACATCAGCTATCCAATCCGGGTGATGCTTGCGCATGTAATCAAAAGAATCGGCGAAATCGTATTTCCTGTACTTCATTCCGTTTGCAAATCGATTCCCCTCCTCATCCGGAGCATACCTTAGTATTCCCCTTATACCGTCGGGGTGGAAATAATCGACTACCGAAAAAAAACAGTCTTCATCTGTACGTACAAAATCCCTTAATCTGGTCCTGATCATCCATAGCCTTCCTTTATTAAATGCAAGAGTGAAATCATGATAAATAAATTACAAATACCTGAGCAAGGCAATTTCATTGCAATCCGGGAATTTTGGACATTTTATGCAACCTACCCATACCTTATGCGGCAGTGATGCCTTTTCAACTTTTGAAAAACCCTGTCTTTCAAAAAATTCCGGCACGTAAGTAAGGGTAAATGCTCTTTTCACCCCGATGTTTTTCCCCTCTTCGATACTGGTATCCAGTAGCATCGACCCAATGCCCATTCCAGTGTGTTCGGGTTTAACAGCAAAAGACAGGATTTCGGCCAGATCTTCCCATACAACCTGAAGAGCACAGCAACCAATCACTTCACCATTTTCCTCATAAACATAAAAATTCCTTATGTTTTCATATAGTTCCCCCACAGAGCGGGGTAACATAATCTCTTTTTTCGCATAGCTGTTTATGAGGTCTTTCATGGGAGTTACATCCTCAATTACAGCCTTACGAATTATACCCGGTAACTGCTTATGGATATTAGATTCCTCCGAAATAATAGCATGAATGGTACGAATGAACAAAAGATAAATAAAAATATCGAGTCAAAATTGTAATAACCCTGTCTGGAAGTTGCAGGTGACAGGGCTAAAGAATATAAAAATTGCAAATAATACTTATAAAAAACTATAATCACTCTTCAGAATCGATTTCCTTATACATTGAGATACCAGTACTTTTCAGGTCACCTTCAAGTAACTCAACATCTTCCATTTCAAGGAATTTAATTGCCACATCTGACAGAGTTTTCCTGTAGGATGAAGGCAATTGCAGAGCCCTTAAACCCTTGCATCTGGTGATAATCTGCATAATATCCGTATTGCTCGGCCTGAAAGAAAGATGTACAACTTCTTCATCTTCTTTAAGAGTTTCAATCTCATATTTGGAATTCAACATCCTTATTCTCATCAACTCACCTCTATGAATTAATCGATATTGCGCAAATACATATAGTATTCTTTGTATAACAATATATAATTCGTACTTCATAGTATTTAATTGCAATAGAGAATAGAAGAATTTACAAACTTAGGTATAAAAAGAAATACAATATAATAAATTACATAATAAGAAAATGGCGGGCGTGAAGGGAGTTGAACCCCTGACTTACAGCTTAGGAGGCTGCCGCCATATCCTGGCTAGGCCACACGCCCGCTTGACACATGCTGAATGTAAAAACAATCATTTATACTTATTGGTAAAACTGAATCCCAGAAAATTCTTTCAGTCAAATTTGATGGTATACGGTTTAATGTCAAGTACAGGAGTGCCATCTATGGCGTCCAGGCCTTCCACTTCCAGGGTTAATCCGTCGACTGAAAGAAGGTTTACCGTTGTTATCCCTATACTATTTGGCCTATGGGGACTGCGGGTGGCAAATACCCCCACCAATTTACCATCGGTTCGACGCTTTTGCTTTAATTTATAGCCTTGACTTTTGTCAAACTGAAACAATATCTGGATTTTCTTAAATTCATCAACTCCATCCAGGGCTTCTCCAAAATCAGGATAGATTTCAATAAAGGAAATTGATGAATACATTTTTTCATCAAATACAGGTTCCTTAAAGGTACTTTTCACATAACCAACAGATTCCGGAAAACATATGTTTTTCATGTCTCAATCATACCTGCTATCAAATAAAAATATAACGGAAACATTTTTGAGATTTACCTGCAGGATTTATGGCTGCTTAATCCATCAACAAAAGAGCCTTATTTGGACAATGAGAAACACATTGCTCACAAGCATTACACTTTTGTATGTCTATTTGAACGCATCCGGAACTATAAAATTTGCATTCTCAATGCAAATAGATATACATTTTCTACAGCCTTTGCAGCCGAATACGGCTACATGTGACCCAGGTACCATGAAATGATGACTGATTTCATATTAGTTAATCGATGGGTAAAGAAAAAGTTATATACTTATATATTCATGCAAAAGCAATGGCAAATATCCAGCAAGCAGAAGCAGGCTCTTTTTACAGTTATCTTTCAACCGGTTGCAAAATGTGCCGCGATGGTGCAAAAATGGTATTGTACATAACCGGTCGTTGCGGTAAGAATTGTTTCTATTGTCCGCTATCAGAAGAGAGAAAAGGCGATGCCGCATATGCCAATGAAAGGAAAGTGCAATGCGATGATGAAGTAATAGAAGAAAGCATGCGTATGCAGGCCCTGGGAACAGGAATTACGGGTGGTGAACCACTCCTTGAAATGGGAAAGGTCCTGCATTACATCCATCTACTGAAAAGCACATTCGGACAAAAGTACCATATTCATCTCTATACTGCCTTACCCGTAGATGAAAAAGCAATTAATAATCTTGTTGAAGCAGGACTGGACGAGATACGTTTTCACCCTCCTCTGCAGGAATGGGAGAATATTAAAAAAAGTAAATTTAAGACGGCAATTCTCAATTGTAAACAAGCAGAGCTGGAAACAGGAATCGAAGTGCCTGCCATAGAAGGTATTGGAAAGTTTGCTGATTTGTGTGATAACGTTGATTGTTACATCAATTTCAATGAACTGGAATTTACAGATACAAATTACAGGGAATTGCATCGCAGAGGGTACCGGTTAAAGGATGATATATCAAATGCGGTAGCAGGTTCACGAGATAGTGCATTAAAAGTCATAAAACTTTTTAGAAGGGGGCATTTCTGCTCATCTGCATATAAAGACGCTATACAGTTAAGGAAACGTCTTATTAGGATTGCAGAAAATACCTCTCGCTCATTTGACGAAATAACCGATGATGGAACAATCATATTTGGAATAATACATACCAAAAATACTGCTAAAATACTTGAGCAATTGCAGGAATTTGAAGTTCCTGAAGAAATGTATGAAATAAAGGAAAATATAATTGAGATCGCATCCTGGATACTTGAAGATATTGCAGATGATATCCGCGACATTAGTGATAAAATTGAAATTATTGAAAGATACCCTACCTCAGATGGCCTGATTGTGGAAAGCATGCCTGTTTAAAGTGCAAAAATACCCTTGAACTTAAAATAAAACAATATGTTTTTATGTTAAAATGAATAATAAGGGGCAGTTCAAACCTTAAAAGGCAGGCAAACAGGTATCCCGCATCAGAAAAATAAAAGGTCTTGAGATTGTTTCTTTTCTGGGATACATATTACAAGTTAGCATAAATATATATGCAAAAATAACATAGTTTAGATAGAGGTGTTCGTGCTGGAAACCATTGAAAACCGGGTAAGATCAAGGCTGATAAAATATCTTGGCCGGGATGAAACAGGGATACGCAAAGTGGTGCTTAAACTGTTCCTTGACGGCGGGAAATATACCACCAATGATATCTATAAATACCTTCATGAAAAGAATTTTGATATCAGTTACAGGGGAGTTTCAGCTATGGTTGGGCTCATGAACACACGCCTGGGAATCCTGAGTATTGATGTAACCGGCGATCACAATATCTATTTATTAAAAAATGATTACAGGGATATCGTACGTTCAGTACTTGACAATTATTAACATCACCTGTAGCTCTGATAATGATGTGGCGGATATTACCTGAAATGTTGTATAAAGGATATGAATTTTTTCTGGAAAAAAATATCCGTAATTCTAAATTACCGCAGCATATAGCTATTATAATGGATGGAAACCGCAGATATGCCAAAAAACTTGGTAAATTCACCTCATACGGCCATGCCCGGGGAGCCAATATTACTGAAAAAGTCATTGAATGGTCCTATGAAAGCGGCATCAAGGAATTGACAATATATGCTTTTTCTACTGAGAATTTCAACAGGAAAAAAGATGAGAAGAAAAGTATACTAAAACTTATAGGAACCAGACTTGAAGAGATGTGTGTTGATGAAAGGACACATAAAAGACGCCTAAAAGTACGTGTAATTGGAGACAGAACCCTTTTGCCAGGGGACCTCTTGCAGAGTATTGATAAAGTCGAGATGGCAACAAAGGACTACGACAGGCTAAAACTTAACATTGCAATTGCTTATGGCGGAAGACAGGATATCATACAGGCCATACGTGAAGTTGCCAGGAAGATAAAAACAGGGAATATCAAAACGGGTGAAATAACTGAAAAAACCATATCCAGACACCTATATCCGGAAGAAAATTCAGCCGTATCAAATGTTGATCTCATAATTCGCACAGGGGGAAATGAAAGGGTTTCGAATTTCCTCCCCTGGCAAGCATGTGGAAATGAATGTGCAGCCTATTTCTGCGCCCCATACTGGCCGGAATTCAGGAAAATTGATTTCCTTCGATCCATCCGTACATACCAGCAGAGACAGGAAGAGAGAAGCAGAACACTTTCCAACAGGACAATGCATTTTATCCATAATATAGAGAGAAAACTGGATGTAAGAGATGTTGATGCTCAACCAAAAAAAATACCTGAAAAAAACAGATAAAATTCATAAAAGGCCGGTATCATCAGAAACCATGACGGGAGGGTGATGAAGACCGGCCAGCCTTTTTATTGTTAATTGTTCCTACAGTGGTCCAGTTTTTCATAGCGTTTGGTTCTCTCGATAAGTCCTTTGAAGAATTCATCCATACTTATCACCTCAATAAGAAATAAGAATATAAGCTATTTTAAGGACCTCCAAGCAAGGTGAAAGTAATATAAATGACTCAAAAACAGCCATTTTTTAGACAATATTTATTTATTCTTCCAGATAGGTTATGAAAATACCTGGCGTAAGGAGTTGAAAATGAAGCCCGCTGAAATTTATGGGAATGTATTTTACAATGAGGATTGCATTACAGGAGCTGCAACTCATATCCCCGATGGATCGGTAGATCTGATAATTACCGATCCTCCATATGGGATAAAAGGGGACAAATTACACCAGCATTACAATAGGAATGAAAAATTTGTAATTGATGGATATGTAGAAATCCCGGAAGATAAATATGCAGATTTCAGTCTGACCTGGATTAAAGAAGCAGAAAGAATTCTAAAACCGGGTGGCTCCATCTACATTGTCTCCGGATACACAAATCTCTATCATATCCTCCATGCTCTGTACCAGACAAATCTGGAGGAGATCAATCACATAATATGGAAATACAATTTTGGTGTTTACACAAAAACAAAATACGTATCCTCCCATTATCATATTTTATACTACCAAAAACCCGGCAAAAGGCGCACCTTTAATCTGGAATCAAGATACGGAACCTGTGAAAAAACAGAAGATGGGAGGTCACTGAATTACAGGGACAGGGAAGATGTCTGGATAATTAACAGGGAGTACAAACCCGGCAAAATTAAAAATAAGAATGAATTGCCCTACAAACTCCTGAAGAAAATTATACAATACAGTAGCAATGAAGGCGACCTTGTTTGTGACATGTTCCTGGGCGGATTTTCAACTGCAACCGTTGCAATCGGCCTGAATAGGCGTTGTACTGGCTTTGAAATATCCGAAACGATGTTTAGAGCAAAAACCCGGGAAATTGGACAAAGCAGTGTCATTAAACCTGGATTTATGATCCCGGAATTACGCAAACCTATCATCAAGAATCTGGAAAACCAGGGAAACTCCTGGACTTCACAGGAGGAAGACTACCTATTTACAAGATACAGGGAATTGCGCCAAAGTGGACAAAACAAAAAAGATATTATAGAGATAATTGGCGAAGAATTGGGCAGAGGTAGATGGAGTATCGAGAAAGCAATTAAGAAAATGGAAAAAAAAGATTAAAACAGACATCCACAATAAAACCAATCTGGACTTAACCCGGATCACAATTTAATTCCTGTTGTATAATTAATTGATTTTGACGTAGGAAATACAAAAGAAAACACATTATTTTTTAGCAGAAAAGAATCCAGATTAGTACTATCTTTAAAAATATCGCTTAGAACAATACTCCTGCGAACACCTTTTATTTCGATAAATTTACGCGGGAATGTAGGGGCATGCCAACCTGTAATATGTTCTATCAGTTCAAGCATCGCAAGAATACAGGCTCTTTCTTTTTCAGTAGATGTCCACTGGCATTGATAACCGGAAAGACCCAGATGATAAGACCTAACCTGACCCCTTGAGATATTCAACCCGGTTTCCTTAAGGAGAGGAAACAGCCAGTCGGATAATAAATATTCAAACTTATACGTATCAATTAATTCGAAAGAATCCAGAAATGCCGGTGAACTGAAAAAATTCATCACCCATTCATGAACATTCGACCTGAATCTGTGACGCTGTCCATTTACATAAGAGGAATCCGCAAGCCATACAAGACTTCTGGTCTTTATACCCAGACCCGCTTCTGATTCAAACAGCCAGAGAAGAAAGTGAATGGTACTTAACGGATACTTTCTCCTGTAACTTTGGAGATGGATGCCCCTTAGAAGATTTGGATTCAGTGAACTGGAATGACCTTCAAGGCAGTCCTGACAGCTGGATCCTATTATGTGATGCCCAATGGAGAAGATACATGGATGATATATGTCCAGATCCACAGCAATATATTTTCCTTCAAGCAACTTATTATGGAAATTTTCTACAGTAGATGAAAAACTTAATGTTTCATAGTCATAGACACCAACTATGTCCCATCCAAATTTTGTTTTAAGAAAAGAGGCGCTCAGAAGGGAGTCAAGATCGTTGCCAATAATCATACCCTCAACGTTCTGCGGATTATAGAATGGATAAAAATTTCTAACAATAGTAGAAGGGACATTGCATCCCGTATCCCTCAAAACAGACATATAAATCTCCTTTCCATCATATAAATCAAAAACTTACGCCCATAAATAAATCAATTCTCGATTATTGAATATATAAAGTGAGTTCAAGCACTAATACTTTATCAATTTATTGCCGATTATTGGGAGTTATGCAAAGAAAAGATGAAATCAGGGTGAAAGATTACAAACTTCGGCTGGTTCGCAATAATCCATATTTGCACAAAAATCCGGTTTTAAATCCAGACCTAACAGGAAAGTTCCCATAGAGTTGTTCGATTCAATACCCATCCTGGATTTGATATAGGAATCACTTAACCTTGAGGGTAATGCAACCATAGCTTCTGAAACACAGGAGATATTCTCAACTTCAGGGAAAGGTTTTGCCTGAATTAACATTTCAAGTCCTAAACCCGGTGATTTGAGGGCTTTGAACCTATCATTATAAAACACTATGTTACCCATCACACAGCAATCCTTGCATTTTTCAAGTCGTGCAAGCTCCAGAGGATCACTGATATCTTCACCCACAATTTCATCCCCGTATATGAGTTTCAGATTATTTTCTGGCCAATCATATTCCTGGTTTGTCAGGAAAGAGACAAGAATCTGTGAGCCAAGTGTTTTTTTTACCCCGGTATTATTTTTAATTCCAAGGCTGGCGGAGGATTTCTTTTCATCAGAAACCTCAAGCCCAAAAATATAATACCTGTCAGCCTGATTCAGTAAAAGAGTTTCTTCGATGCCTTTTATTGACTTTAGTGTATTCTCTATTTTACCCCAGATATTCTTTATTGAAATGAATAAATCCCCCTTTGACTATAGAGCGATATTTAATCAACTAATTTTGTAATAACTCAATTCTATTTAACTATTGTGCAAAACGCAGACCTATCAAAACCACACCAAAAGATAAAGGAGGGTTTAAGTTGGCCTGCAGTAAACCCTAAACTTATCGTTAAAATAACACAGTTAAGGAGCGCCTATGTAATATTATGGGAAATAAAAATCAAGAAAGGTGAATATGCAAATGTTTTTAATGGCTTAAAAAAGTATTTGGTGCGAGGGAAGGGATTCGAACCCTCGAACTCCTACGAGACTAGGCCCTCAACCTAGCGCCTTTGGCCTGGCTGGGCAACCCTCGCACGCTGTTGTTTTTCGCCATAAATGGGTCAATGCTATATATACTTTGCCCATATGGATGGCCAACAAAAATTCCAATTATGAACTTTTGCTTCTGCTATTAGATCCTATAAAAGGATAATAGGAAAAGATGTCTCCTATTACAATTCACCCAGGATGTCATCAAGGGTTGAAGCTTTCGTCCTGATAGTATTAACTGCATTCATAATTAACTCTTTTGCACTATATGAACCATCGGATTCAAGAGTGAAAATAAAAGATGTATCATTCTCACGAACCGAGATTGCATCAATCCCACAGACTTCTACACACTGCTTGCAGAGAGAGCAATTCAATAGCCTATCATTCACAACTTCTGCAGATTCCTCACCAAGGGCCAATATATCGCGAGGACAGGCCTCAACACACTTTTCGCAGAGATCACAATCCTCAATTTTGATCACTGGCACATTTTTGTAACCACAGGCAACTCCTGCCTGCCATTTAGCGTGGTCGTGACCGTAACCCATCTTTGCAATCGCTTCAAGGACAAGTTGCTGCCCGCCTTTAAGCTTAACAACAGGGATGTTGGAATCAGCAGCTTTTACTTTAGGATCTGCGGATACAAGGTCCCCTGAATAAACAGTCTTTTCCTCACCCATTGGTGCTTCTACACTCAATGTGAGGGAAACCGTACAGGCCGGACACCCCTCTTCACAGGAACACTCTTCATGAGGAGTAAACTCATCGAAACTTGTCACAAGAGGTACCAGGGCCAGTCTCAAAGCTATCTGTTCATCATAAAGGACTGAAGTATTGTTGTAAATATTGACTTCATCGATTGCGAGAGTGGGGACATCGGCAAGCATAGCCCGCCTCAATCCGTTCGCAAAAGCTGCATCCACATCCGACAAAATAAATCTGGCAGATCTATCAGACAGCTCAAGTATATCGATTTCCATTTTCGGGAACCTCGTGAAATTACAAACCTGTCTATATGTGTTACACTGCAATTAGACGCGCCTGCCGCCTATTGGACGGGTACCGTCATGTGGCACAGGCGTTACATCCTCAATACGTCCAATCCTGATACCTGCACGTGCGAAAGCCCTAATGGCTGCCTGTGCACCTGGACCGGGACTTCTCTGCTTGTTACCACCGGGAGCACGGACACGAATGTGTACACCTTCGACACCTTTATCCCTGAGAGTATCTGCAAGCTGGCCGGCCATCTGCATAGCAGTATAAGGAGAACTTTCATCCCTTGCAGCTTTGACTACCATCCCACCGGATGATTTTGCTATTGTTTCAGCACCGGTTATATCGGTAACTGTGATTATAGTATTGTTAAATGAACATTTGATGTGAGCAACAGCCCATATTCCATTTGCCATAATTCAAACCTCCTTCATTCCTCCACAAGGGAAGATGCAACCTGAGCGGGTCTTTCCGGGTGTGACTCGGTTGTCATAGGTGATGTATCGTAGTAATCGATCATCATCTCATCCTGCTTAGACACCAGCATACCAGGAACTGTCAACTTCTTACCACCAATTGCAATATGACCATGGGTAATAAACTGTCTTGCCTGCTTGGGGGTTCTGGCCAAACCAAGTCTATGGACAAGGGTCTGAAGCCTTCTTTCAAGGATAGCTTCTGTGTTTAATGCCAGAATGTCATCAATCTCGGCATCGCCTTTGATCATGGAATAACGAATTAATTTAGATAGAATCTGGTCTGCTTCAGTCTTTGCATGACCGGTAAGTTCAGCTTCTGCAGAATCAGCAAGCAATCTACGGGCATCTGCCCTGTAACGTCTGAGAATACTGTGTGCCTTCCAGAGTTCTTTTTTATTCCTGAGGCCGTATTTTTTAATCAGGTCAACCTCATTTGCCATACGGGAAGCTTGCCAGGGGTGCTTCGGGGTGTCATAACTTTTTCTTTTCTTTCCGGGATAAACCATATCAAATCACCTTCATCTTGTTTTGCTGACACCTATTGTGGACCCACCGCGTCCTGCGGATTTGGTTCTCTGTCCACGTACCTTCAAACCTCTTTCATGGCGTATACCACGATAAGCACGAATCTTTTTGAGATCGTTCAAATCTTCCCTTATGGTCAGGTCAATATCCTGTCCGAGAAGATGTTTATTTTCGCCTGTCAACAAGTCCTTTTGCCTATTAAGCATCCACACAGGAAGGTGGCTTTCAAATGTTTCGATAGCTTCATTAAGCCTGGCAATACCCTCATCAGAAAGATAACCAATGGTTTCTGATGGATCTACTTCTGCACTTTCTGCAATAAGTCTCGCAGTCCTTCTGCCAATCCCCTTGATACCAGTGAGTGCATAAAGGACCTTCTGCTTACCCTGCAAGTCAGTATTCATTATACGTACAAGATGTCTTATTTCTTCGTCTGCCATTATAAACCTCCTTAAGGACACATTCTTGCGTCCCGTAGCCCTGGAACTAAGGTCCAGCACTGCCCTTTTACAGGCTGTGTAAAAACCTATGATACAGACTTACTCGGCCCACTATGACTTTCTCTTATATAATGTTAATGTCTGGAATGATATCAGGATAGAGGTCAGATCGATGTTAGACAATATTTGTGTTAATGGGCCTTCCACATAAAAATAGGTTGTGATCAAAAATAGTAGATGTCCATTTATTATAAGTGATAATTATAAATAAAAAACAAACAAACTATTTGTATATACAGAAGGAATCGATAGCCATGACCACCAAAAAACATACTGATACTAAATCTGAAAAAGATAGTGGCCTCCAGATATTGGAATGTCTTGACAGTTTTTACGATATCCTGGTATATTCAGAGAATACGGACAAGCTGATAAAAGATATTACCGAACTCCTGGCAGGTAACTGTGATGGAAATCGATATTCTGCACGTATAACTTTTGAAGACAGAATATTTACAAGTGCCAATTTCCTTGAGGCCGACCTAAAATTTGAGCACACCATCAAAGTCAATGGAAATACAAAAGGCAAACTGGAGTATTTCAAAAACAAACCATCAGGTGATACAGGCTTTCGGGATGAAGAAAAAAAACTGGTGGAATTGGTTACAAAGGGTTTAGGCAAGGCTATAAAGAGCAGGAATGTGGAGAAACAACTCATCCGTTGCGAAAAAAAATTCCATACCTTTTTTGACAACGCAGCTGATGCAATTTTTATCCATGATCTGGAGGGCAATTTTCTGGAGATAAATGAAATTGCCTGCAAAAGACTGGGATACACCCGGGGAGAATTACTAAACCTGACACCCATGGATATTGATATTCAATCAAATGCCAAAGAAGTACCCGAAAAAACAGACAAAATTCTGAAAAAAGGTTCATTGATATTTGAAACTGTCCACCTGACCAGAGACGGCAAAAAAATTCCCACGGAGATAAGCAGCAAAGCCATTGATTATCATGGAGAAAGAGTGATACTCAGTATTGCACGGGACATCTCCAGAAGGAAAGAAGCAGAAAAACAGATTGGAAAATTACAACACAGACTGCAGAATGCAATGAAAGAAGGTAAACTCAGCTGGTGGGAAATGGATATTCCCAGTGGCAAAGTAAACTTTGACCCAGGTAAAGTTACCAGACTGGGATATTCCCTGGATGAATTTAAGGATGCACATTATACTGATTTCATGAAACTTCTGCATCCCCGGGACAGAGAAATTGCAATGGAAGCAATGCGTTGCCATATGGAAGGAAAATGTCCCACGTATGAAGTGGACTACCGGATAAGAACAAAGGATGGTAAATGGAAATGGTATCATGACAGGGGTGCAATTACAGAAAGGGACAAACACGGAAATCCGGTTATCGTAAGTGGTATTGTAGTAGACATCACAAAACGTAAAAATACAGAAATAGAGATGGAAAATGCAAAAATAGAAGCTGAAACTGCCAACCGCACAAAAAGTGAATTCCTTGCGACAATGAGTCATGAATTGCGCACCCCACTTAATTCCATAATCGGATTTTCGGATATACTACTGGATCAGGTTTTTGGGGAACTGAACGAAGAACAAACCAAGTATGTGGGAAATGTGCTTAAAAGTGGCAAACATTTGCTCGAGCTCATTAACAGCATCCTTGACATATCGAAGGTAGAAGCAGGAAAAATTGAACTCCATTACGAGATGTTCTATTTGGATGATGTTTTCAGAGAAGTTAAAACAATCATTTCACCACAGGCAGCCAAGAAATCCATAAACCTACAGATAGACCCAGCCGAAAACATTCCAAAAATAAGAGCAGATAAAGGAAAGATTAAGCAGATTCTTTATAACCTGCTAAGTAATGCGATAAAATTTACCCCGGAGGGAGGCAACGTGAGAATTATTCCTTCCACATCTGAAGACATGGTGCATGTAGCTGTAGAGGATACAGGCATAGGCATTGCTGAAAGTGATCGGGACAAATTGTTCAAACCCTTTGTCCAGCTTGATTCCACGTCAAATAGGGAATATGAAGGTACGGGGCTTGGGCTTGCACTTATAAATAAGTTCATAGAACTTCACAGCGGATCACTTGAAGTGGAAAGTGAAGAAGGAAAAGGCAGCACATTTACTTTTTCCATACCTGTTGATCCTCCGGAAAAAACGAATTGATACCGGAAGACAAAGTTGAAAAGAAACTGCCTGAACCGAAAGTTGACGAGGAAAGCTTTGTCGCTACACCCCACAATCCTAAAGGAGATGGTCCATTAGTGGTGGTTGCTGAAGATGATCCAAAATCAAGAGAACTTATGCTTGCGATGCTGAGTTCGAAAGGATACCATGCAATCGGAGTGGAAAGAGGAGATCAGGTAATAAAAATATCAAGGAACTCAAACCACTTGCCTTCACCCTTGATATAATGATGCCCGGTCAGGACGGCTGGAACGTACTTGATAAACTCAAAAAGGACAGCCATACACGGGACATACCTGTTATCATAACATCTATACTGGACAAGGGCAAAATCGACAGCATGTGGGCAGTTGAAGATTATTTTGTTAAACCTCTTGACAAAACCGATCTTATCGAAACACTTGAAAGAGTCAGGAAAAGCATGAAACCAGAAGAGACAACGATTCTTGTGATAGATGATGAGGAAAAAGATAGAGAACTTATCCATTCCATGCTGGATTCGGAAGGTTTCGGGATACTGGATGCTTCCGGAGGAAAAGAAGCAATAGAAATTATCCAAAAAAAGCAACCTGACATTAGTACTGTTTGACCTGATGATGCCAGAATTCAGTGGCTATGATGTTATTGAATATATCCAAAACCATGATCCTATTTCGAAGAGTCCATTATTGTCTGTACTGCACAGGAACTTACCAACAAAAGCAGAAAAATGCTTGATGATAATGTTGCCTGCATTATGCATAAAGGAATGTTCCGGCGCCAGGAACTCGTACAACTGATTAATAATCTCAAACATAGAGATAATTAATTCGCCAGATTTGCAGAAACCAGAACTAACTGAGAAGTCGAGGATATTTGTTGCATTGGTATTGTAATCGGTAATACCAAATAGGATACAGCAGATATCGTAATACGGTGATCGATATGGATAATAAAAAGAAAATATTAATGGTAATCGCCCAGAAAAATTTCCGTGATGAAGAATTCCTTCAACCCAGAGAGATCTTTGAAAATGCGGGATTTGATATAACCGTTGCAACAAATCAAAATAAAGTTGCCAAAGGTATGCTTGGAGGTAAAGTCAAACCCGACACGACCATTTCCTCTGAAAAGGCCGATAGTTATGATGCCATTGTCATTTCAGGAGGCGGGGGGGCAAAGCAATATCTATGGGATAACAAGGAACTGCACGAAATTGTCCAGGATGCCTACAAACAGGACAAATTGATCGCTGCTATCTGTGTATCACCGGTAGTGCTGGCAAAAGCAGGAATACTGAAAGGTAAAAAGAGCACCGTATTCAGCGATCCGGAAAGTGTAAAACAGATCAAAAGGGGAGGAGCTGACTATAAGGACAAAGAGGTTATCAGAGATGGCCATATAATCACTGCCAGAGATCCAAAAGCTGCTCGCTCATTCGGCAAAACTGTCACGGAATTCCTGAAAGAATAATCTACCTTCCTTTTTTTGATTGTTAAAAAAATAAAAAGACGCTGAGGGGGAGATTCGAACTCCCGGGGCGCAGAGCACCACCGGTTTTCAAGACCGGCGCCGTAGGCCGCTTGGCTACCTCAGCACAATGAAAAACAATCACAAGCATCGGGTGAACAGCGCTTATGATATAAAAGATTGGCGAAGATTACTCTTCACCTGATTCATAATCTTCGCTTTCTGCTTCTTCCTCTTCTGCAGATGCAGGGGATCCTACCGGATAAGTCTCGACAAATTTGACTTGTTCCATTCCGATGTTTTCGATTATCTCAGAAGCAATCCTGTTCTTTGACATGAGCCAGCGCTGGTTGAAACTCAGTGCAACAGGGATGTTGATAATGGCAGTCTTATCCTCAACTTCAACTTCGATTTCTGGTACACCTGTGTAAAGAGAAAGCAAACCATTTATTTTGTCAACATCACCTTCGAGTTTCTCATCAATAGTGTATTCATAGGTTACTTCTTTGCCTGCAAGGGGATGATTGAAGTCAACACGTGCACGTCTTCCGATGACCTTGGTGACCACACCACGTTTTCCTTCTATTTCTACACCCATCCCAGGAGTTGCTTTACGGTCCTCGAACTTATTCAGGGAAATGGTCTCGACCTGCTTGGGGTCATGTTCTCCAAATCCTTTTTCAGGAGGAATGACAAGTTCTCCCTTGTATCCAACATCCTTGCCAACAAAATCCTCGTCAAGCCCTTTAATGGTATGACCGGCACCTACAACTACCACATCACCGCCATATACTCCACGTGGATTGAATATCTGGTTTTCCTTGGCCAGTTCCTCATCGGTAGTGTCAAAAATCAGACCGCCTTCGAATTTACCAGTATATGATACTTTTATGAAATCTCCGTTCTCGATTGCCAATATAATCAACTCTGAATTTAGCTTTTAATATGATATGTTAAAGGTCTGTCCCGTATAGCCTTCTGCCTTTATATAACTTTTTGGAAACTAGACGACAGGATGGACGGGTAATACGACTATATGGGTCATTTATGCAAGAATATTGCAACAAAACATACTATATATATTTCACTCATAAAGATGGCGAAAAAGACATACATTGAAAATAAAAATAATATAACCATTATAATATGTGTGGACTAGGTTGATGTTGGTGAAATCATAACGGATGCTATGGATAAAATGAAAGTCCACACAGAAGGAAAAGATGTCGATATAGGCATTGATATTCAAATTAAATCATCCCTTCTCTATGGCGACAGGAACTGGTTAACATACGTTTTCCTGAATATACTGGACAATGCCTCAAAATTCACACAGGATCCGGTAGAAAAATTACCCTGAAAGAGGAAGAAGAATATATGCACATAAAGATAAAGGATAATGGTATAGGCATACCAAAAGAAAAACTTCCGCGTATTTTTGACATATTTTACCAGATAGCTGGGTCCACAACCCGCATCTATAATGGTGTTGGCCTGGGATTCCATATATGCAAAAGGGTAATCATATTCATAACGGAAGTATATAGGCAAGGAGTATGGAAAGATTGGGTACTACAGTTTATGTGAAATTACCCAAAACATGAATTTCTATTGTGTTCAGGGTCTTTTTTTATATATGCCCAGAAAACACTACCCTACCCTTGTGGGTTATCTTCCACTCCAACACTGCCACCATGCAAATCTACAATTCTTTTTACTATTGCAAGTCCAAGACCTGTACCCTTTATGCTTCCTTTTTGTGCCCTGTTAAACCTGTTAAATATGTATGTTTTATCATCATCAGCAATCCCAGACCCCCTATCCTTAATCATTACTTTAAATGAAGAGTCGTTTTCCTGCACCCCTATATGAATTGAACTTTCCGAAGGGCTATATTTGATTGCATTTGAAAGCAGATTGATAAAAACCTCCTTGATTATAGGATTGGCTTTTAGAGGATATGGCTGTTGCAGATCGTATATTATATCCATATTTTCATTTTCAGCCAGAGGGGACATCTCTGAAATGCAGGAAGTTAGAATTTGACCCAGGTCCATCTTTTGCAGTTCAAGGGTTTCAGTAGATTCAAGTTTGGACAGGTAAGCTGTGTTTTCGATCATATCGATCAAGCGTTCTGTGCTATCCCTGATCTTTGATAGGAAATGAATCTTTTTTTCTTCCTTTTCTTTCTTAATGAGTATGTCTGTGAAACCTTTAACGATATTTGCAGGATTTAAAAGATCATGGCGCATTATATCGGTAAAAAGGTCCTTCATTTCATTAGATTTCTCCAATTGGTCTGCGTAATCCTTAAGGGCGATTTCAGCCTGTTTTCTGCGTGTAATGTCCTGTGCAGTAAAGATTACTTTTTGAGGAGAATCTTTCAAACCCAGTGGCTGGGAATTGAACTGTATACAGATGTGTTTTTTATTGCATACCCAGTGCAATTCTGTGGAAAATTGTTTTTCAAGAATACCTGCTCCTAGGTCCTTATCAAGATACTTCGAAGATCCTTCGGTACATATGGAAAATAGAGATTTACCAACAATATTTTCTCTCGAAATACCAGTAAGTTCGTTCATGCCTTTATTAATATCAATCAATTCCAGATCTTTATTAAGCACACCGATACCTATAGGAGCATTGTCATAGAGGGCAGAGACCCAGGAATTGGCAGTTTGGAGTTCGGAGGTACGTTGGTCCACAAGTTCTTCCAGATGTTTGCGATAATTTTCCAGTTCCAGTTCGTACTTTTTACGTTCGGTAATATCTCTTACTATGCTGAGCATGATATTATTTTCTTTATCAAGTACAGAAGAACTGATCTCAACATCAATAACTGAATCATCCATGTGTTTCATTTTCGATTCGAAACGTGTGGATCCTTCATTCAATGTATTCTGGATTGCTGATTTTGACTGTGCCATATATTTAGATTCCTGAGGATAAAGATCAGCAAATTTCATCGATAACATATCAGAATGGGAACAGCCAATTATTTTGCAGGCACTTCTATTGGCATCTATTATGGCACCCTCAGAAGAGTGGATTAAGATAGCATCATTTGATCTGTCAAAAAGAGAACGGTAAAGGTGCATTGTATTATCAAGCATCATATAGGTCTTACCACGTTCCTTTGCATTGAATATGGAATCAAACAATATCCTGAGGAGACCATCACTATAGGATGGCCAATTTTTGTTTTTTGTGGCCGAAACTACACCGATAAATCCTACTAACTGATTTTCGACATGTACAGGCATAATCTGAGCCGATTCAATATCCAATGTTGTCAAGAGTCCTTTCAGATTTTTTTCAGAATCTGGAAGTTGCTCTATAGAATTCACGTAATAGGGCTCATTTTTCTGGAATTTCTCAATTACAGTCGGGAATTGTGCAGTTGACAGTGAGCTTAATTTATCCATTGCCAGTTCGCATCTTCCTTTTAAGGGTGGCACACAAGTGTAATGTGTTAGATGCATATTATTTTCGCTATGGTTTAGTTCATATATAAAAATTGAATCTGCATCAAGAATTTCCCTGATCTTTTCCAGAATTGGTTCTATAAGCAGATCAATATCTTCAAAAAATGGGTCTACCAACTGATTACACGCTCTTGCTAGGAAACGAAACGCATTGGACTGTTTCTGAGAATGGATTTCCGCCTCTTTCCTCCTGTTTATATCATTAGCTATACCATTAATTCCCAAAAAGTTTCCCATTTCATCATATATTGGATCTATACGGTTCTGGAACCAATGCAATTCTTTATTGCCATTCTGGATACGTATCTGTGCTTTAAGGGGTAAATTATCCACTGATTTTATTTTGTTAAATATATTCAACCACTCATCCCTATCACCCAGACATACATAATCTGCAAATGGCCGGGAAAGCATTTGTTCAGGATGCAAACCGTATTCTTGAACCTTGGGTGAAACATAGACAATTTTTCCTTCACTGTTAAGGGAATATGGAATTTCATTTGTACTGCCCAGAAGGAAATCATAATCATAACGGGCTCTTTTCACTTCGATTTCCTTATCAATAAATATAGATAAAATCTTTGCAATGAAATCAAGTTTTTGTTTTTCATCAGAAGTGAAAGGTTCGTAATTATTTTTCAATGAAAGATCCTTATAA
This sequence comes from Methanohalophilus sp. WG1-DM, assembly GCF_004104135.1. NCBI lineage: Archaea > Methanobacteriati > Methanobacteriota > Methanomicrobia > Methanosarcinales > Methanosarcinaceae > Methanohalophilus > Methanohalophilus sp. WG1-DM. The sequence goes on from NZ_RRBA01000003.1 coordinate 24,310, forward strand.
AATAACTCCAGCCATAACGCATGGCTTTTCTCTTCATTTTTGGGTATATTTGAAGAGGAGATTTGATATTTACCCTGCTTAAAACCAGGAGACTTATAAGAATAAGGACCAAATAATATCCTTGCAGACGCCTTCTCCGGATATCGAAGTATTTGAGGAAGGACTTTTGCAATTTCTTCCATCTTTTGGTCAAATGACATATCCTCTGCCAGGATTTCATAGAACATATTGTCAAATAATGAATTATGTACGCTAGTACCCCTTAACACCATACCAACTCCCATTTGCCATATATTTCATCAAATATAATAACTCTTTGATTCACAAAAACAAAAAAGAGCTATATCCAATAACCAGAAGTAATATATAGGTACTCTAATATTACCAAATGATATTAACAGAGGTAGATTTCATGGTAGAAAAATCCATAGAGGAGATAAACAGGAGAATAAAAGAGGGTAATGTCAATGTTGTGACGGCTGAGGAAATGGTAGGTATAGTAGGAGAACTGGGCACAAAAGAGGCTGCTAAGGAAGTTGATGTAGTTACCACAGGTACATTTGGAGCAATGTGCTCCTCAGGAGTCTGGCTCAATTTCGGTCATTCAGAACCACCAATGAAAATGAATAAGGTTTTTTTGAACGGTGTGGAAGCCTATTCAGGCGTAGCTGCAGTAGATGCCTTTATAGGCGCAGGACAACTTTCCGAAACTGAAGGTTTCGATTATGGAGGGGCCCATGTAATTGAAGACCTGATACGTGGGAAATCCATTGATCTTCATGCCACATCTTATGGTACCGATTGTTATCCCAGAAAAACACTTGACACTACACTCAACATATATGACCTGAACCAGGCAATCATGATCAACCCCCGTAACGGATATCAGAAATACAATGTTGCTACTAACGGCATAAACAGAACGATTTACACATATATGGGTTCGTTACTTCCCAACTATGGAAATGTAACCTATTCCGGCGCTGGTGTACTATCACCATTATCCAATGATCCTGATTACCAGACAATAGGAGTTGGCACCCCTATCTTCCTTGGTGGGGCAAAAGGACATATTATTGGGGAAGGAACACAGCACAGCCCGGAAACTAATTTTGGTACATTGATGCTTAGGGGTGACCTGAAAGATATGAGTGCCGATTATATTCGTGCGGCAAATTTCCATGAATACGGCACTTCCCTCTACGTTGGGATGGGCATACCTATACCTATCCTGAATGAACAACTTGCACAATCAACCGCAGTTACAGATAAAGATGTAGTGACAAACGTACTGGATTACGGGGTGCCAAGTCGGGACAGGCCTGTTATCAGAAAGGTCAATTATGAAGAACTACGCTCCGGTAGCATCGAAATAAACGGCAAAGATACACCCACCTCCTCTATGTCAAGTTTCAAAAAATCACGTGAGATTGCAGAGGAACTGAAAAAATGGGTCGCAGCTGGAGATTTTTTTGTAAACACCCCCTCCCAGAGACTTCCTGCAAAAGCCACATGCAAACCGATGAGACAAACAACGAGAAACCCTCTGGTACAGGATATAATGGCAAAGGATGTAGTAGTCATCGATGAGAATGCAACTTTCCATGAAGCAGCTAAAATGATCATGGAAAATACTTTTAGCCATTTGCCTGTTGTTTCAGAGGATGGAAAACTGGTAGGTATTGTGACTGCATGGGACATATCCAAAGCTGTTGCTGAAACGGGATGTAATTATGTGAAGGATATAATGACAAAAAAGGTCCTCACCTCCAATGCCACCGATCCCATAGATATTGCAGCACGCAATCTGGACATGAAAGAAGTATCAGCAATGCCTGTGATAGATAAGGACAGATATGTAATCGGTATAATCACGAGTAATGATATCAGCAAACTGTTTGCCAGGAGGCGGTGAGGATGATGATAAAGATCAGCATTTCGTCCAATGTCATAGGTGAGCCCATACTTGCAGAATCAATAATTGAAACCAGAACTGCCCTGAACATTTCGCAGGCACATTTCGATTCCACATACGGAGAGATAATTGCCGAGGTAGAAACTGATGATTTCAAGGCTATAAGAAAAGCACTGGAATCAAAGGGTGCTGAAGTAACAGTTCTAGACCATCCGATAGTCAGGGATGAGGAAGAATGTGTAGAATGTGGAGCCTGTATATCGGTTTGTCCCGGACATGTATTTTCCTTTGATGAGGAATGGGGTATTGTCCAGGACATAGAAAAATGTATACAGTGTGGCACCTGTATCAAAATGTGTCCGCATCGGGCCCTGAGCCTTGAGAAATAATTATCTTGCAAAACATGAAAGAACATTATCGTCTCAAGGAAACTATAGTTAGCATCCATGCAGATGATGTCAGCCATGTGGAAGCAGCCAAAGAAGCTATTGGCTTCCACAGGTCACTGCTTGAGAATTATATTCGAAGGGACCCTTATTTTCAGATTACACTGGAACCCCATTCATGCCCCAAAGATGCTCCTGAAATAGTCAGAAGAATGACAGATGCTTCATCTACAATGGGACTTGGTCCTATGAGTGCCGTGGCAGGCACGATTGCTTCACTTGCTGTTGAAGCAATGGTAGATGCAGGAGCAAGTTTTGCACTGGTCGATAATGGAGGAGACATAGCCTATGTAACAGACCGGCAGATTGTCGTAGGTATATATGCAGGAGAATCCGCCGTAAAGGATATTGGTTTTGTGCTTGAACCAGTTGACAATGTGACAGGTGTATGCACGTCATCGGGTACTGTCGGTCCATCGATTAGTTTTGGGATGGCAGATGCTGCAGTTGTTTTTTCCGAAGATGTATCCCTTGCTGACTCTGCTGCAACCGCTCTTTCAAATGCAACCGATCCTGGCAGGGAAGCTGTGGAAAAAGCATTTAAAGTTTTAGAAGGGATTGAGAGTATAAATGGTGCCCTTGTTGTTCAGGGTGAATATGTTGGTATGTGGGGAAACCTACCCAGGTTTAAAAAAACCCGTGTAAATTACGATTGTATCACAAAAGGGTGATATAAATGAATACCCTTATATACAACTATTTATAAATAATGAATCAGACAAAATGTAAGGATTCAGTCAGACCAAAAGTGGATGCTTGGCCGCTGAAAGTCGGACTTTATTCAAGCAAGTGTCGAACGCCTCAGGGCTACAATAACGAAAAAGATACAGTTCAATTTCCAAAGAACAGTTGGTACTGATCATTCACATGTAGCTTGGCGAAATCCCCGTCCGTAATTGAAATATGCGGACGGCATGAGAGAATAAATCGGAGATAGAGGTAAAGGTTTCTTCGCATATCGGGGATGCTGGATACCTTGTCATTACTTAGGAGATCGTAAAATCACGAATCATCAGAGGGGATGAATGTGCAGTCCATAGTGCAAGATGCATTGAAACTATCAGAACAGGAAAGAGAGTATCGCCAGAACTTTGAAGATGAAGAAGATTTTGAATTCGGGCTTCCCAGGATAACCATTGTTGGTTGCGGAGGCGCCGGAAACAACACCGTCAACCGTCTGTATAATATCGGTATCGAAGGTGCCGAAACTATTGCAATAAATACGGACAAACAACATCTTGATCACATACGTGCTGACAAGAAGATCCTTGTGGGTAAAACCTTAACTCGTGGACTTGGTGCGGGTGGCTTCCCGGAAGTCGGTGCCAAAGCAGCAGATCTTGCCCGTGGAACCCTTGAAGAAGTATTCAAGGAAAGTGACCTTGTTTTTGTAACTGCAGGTATGGGAGGAGGTACCGGTACCGGTGTTGCCCCCGTTGTGGCTGACATAGCAAAGGAACAGGGAGCAATTGTAGTAGGCATGGTCTCCAGTCCTTTCAGGGTAGAAAGGGCACGTGCTGTAAAAGCTGAAGAGGGAATAGAGGATTTCCGCCACGCAGCAGATACTGTTATTGTACTTGACAACAACAGGCTTCTCAACTATGTACCAAACCTCCCTATAGAGCAGGCATTTTCAGTAATGGACCAGCTAATCGCTGAAACCGTAAAGGGTATCACTGAAACGATCACACAACCATCTCTTATCAATCTGGACTATGCAGACATCCGTGCTATTATGGGATGTGGTGGCGTGGCCGTAATGCTTGTCGGGGAAAGTAAGAATCAGGATAAGAGTGAAGATGTAGTCAGGGCAGCTTTGAATCACCCACTTCTTGATGTCGATTACCGCGGCGCCACGGGTAGCCTTGTACATATTACCGGAGGACCGGATCTAAGTCTCAAGGAAGCTGAAGAAGTTGCAGCATCCCTGACATATGAATTGTCCTCAAATGCAAATGTAATCTGGGGAGCCAGAATTCGCGATGACTATGAAGGAAAGATTCGTGTAATGGCCATTATGACCGGAGTGCAGTCAGCACAGGTACTTGGACCTCAATATCAGGCCGATATTGTAGAAAAGAATACCGAATCACGTTATAAAAAGGTTCCAAACGGAAGCCGTCAGGTAGTCGAACCAATGAATCGATCTTCTGACAATGGCGGTTCTATTATAGACATAATTAATTAAAATCTGGAAAGATGCCTCAAAAGCATCTTTCACAGATACTTATTTTTAATATCCAACCGATTATTCCCCATGAAAATTCTTGTAGCTACAGGTCAGCTGGCGGAAAACACAGTTCGTCATGCGGTTGGTTCTGAGACAAGTGTACTTATTGTGGATACGGAAATAGCTGCTTTCATTACCCCACAAAGGTTAATTCATTCCTATGAAAACAATAATTTTAAACCCGGGCAATTTGATATGATCCTTATTCCTGGTCTTGTCCCCGGTGATTTCACAGAAGTTGCAAACAAAATGGGCTGCCCTGTCTACTTAGGTCCGAAACACGCCTATGACCTGGGTTACGCAATACGGTTTGCCGGAGATGTGCAATTTTCAGATAAAATCCCTGCATGTGAATTACTCAAAGATATACGCCAACAGGAAGCATACAAAAAATTGAACCAGATGGAAAAGAGTGCTTTTGCTCCTTTAATATTCAATGGTACGAAAATAGGGGGCAATTCCCAAATGAAAGTCATGGGCGAAATCGTTGATGCGGGAAATATGGATTGTGACCTTCTTCAGAGTAAAGTGGCAGAATTCACCCGTAAAGGTGTTGATATCATCGATCTGGGCATGGCCATTGATACACCCACTGAAAGTGTCCATGAGGCCATTTTCAATGCAAGAAAAATGACCGGACTGCCACTAAGTGTGGATACCCTGGACCCTGCCCATATATGTAGTGCAATTGAAGCCGGTATTGATATCGTCCTCAGCCTCAATGATACAAATATTGATGAGCTGGGAGACGAGATCGCTGCAAAGGGATGTGCTGTTGTGATTATCCCGGGCAGTGGCAATAAATATGATACATTGATGCAGAATATCAAACGAGCAAAGGAATTCGGAATTGAAAACATAATTGCAGACCCTGTGCTTGATCCAATTGGCCACGGATTTACATCTTCTGTAGAAAGGTACAGAAAATTCCGTGATACTTACCCGGACATCCCTCTTTTCTTTGGAGCTGGCAATGTTACTGAACTCATGGATGCTGATTCAATAGGTATAAATGCAACACTGTGCGGAATAGCACATGAGGTCGGCGCAGCCATTCTTTTCACACCCGAATATAGTGATAAAACCCAGGGTTCCATTGCCGAACTAAAAACAGCCTCTTCAATGATGAAACTGGCAGAGGAAAGGCACAGTTCCCCAAAGGACCTGGGAATTGACATGTTCATGATCAAAGAAAAACGAAAGCGACCGGATATTGATATGCCCGATAATGCAACTGCTGCAAAGAGTAGCCCCAACTGGCAACTGGATCCAGCCGGAGCATTCCATATAGGAATTGCACATATAAATGATGGAAAAAGGTACATCGTCGCAGAACATGCAAAGGAAACTATCATCGGTAAAAATGCTGCAGAAATACTGGACATGATAATAGATAAAGGACTTGTCACAAGCCTTGAGCATGCTGGTTATCTTGGAAGGGAACTGGAAAAAGCTGAAATTGCGATTGAATTTGACAGGAGTTATGTACAGGACGATGATTTTTAACAGGTGATATTATGAAACTTGATTCAAAAGATAAAAAGGAAATTGCTGACATATTGGCCGGGAAATACTTTTCGCAGAATGAATGGAAATGGGTAAACCTTGCAAAGGACATGCCCAGAATACAGAAAGCCTATGAAGAAATTAAGGATCAGTATGATTCCTACCCCTACATGAGCAAGGATTGGTATGTAGAAAATTCTTCTACGAAAAGCCTGCACATGTGTAGTCGCTGGGATGAACTCAGGGATATGGTTGATTTTTTGAATGCTTATGTAGAACAATTTGATTTTTTGGTCGGAGCAAACCACAAGATGCTGTGCATAAGTTCTACTGAAGAATTAAGCGACAGACAAAAGACAGCTATCTCCGAGGCCAGGAAACTCAGGTATACTGTTTTTGTATTCATTGCAAGAGTCCCCGATGAAATGGAATTCGAGCTGTCCCAGATAGGGGGCGGCATGTGATTGATGAAATAGGTTTATAAGCAATACCAAAGTAGCAATTATTCCCATGCATCCCGATGAAATATATGATGTGGTAGTTGTCGGAGCTGGTCCGGCGGGCACCACAGCTGCAATGTATGCCGCACAGGGCGGTGCATCCGTTTTACTGGTTGACAGGAAAAAAGACATAGGTGTACCCCTCCAATGCGGCGGGTTTATGCCCCATGCCGATACCCTGCAGGAACTTGTGCCCGATGCACACCTTCCCCACACCCTGCTTGATTATCCGAAAAATTGTGTACATTCCACCAGCACCTATCAGCGTTTTATTGCACCGGATGGCTATTCAAAGGGGTTTGAAGTAAAAGCCGATTCTATTGACAGGAGAAGGTTTGACAGATTCCTGGCATCCCGGGCAGCTGAGGAAGGCGCCGAGTTGATGGTGGGAACCAATGTAACAGATGTTAACGGAAATGCAATTGAAGTGGACGGGGTCTTTGGACCATCGACAATCAGGGGCAAAGTCCTGATAGGTGCAGACGGTCCAAATTCTATTGTTGCAAGAGCCCACGGTATGAAACGGGAACATGATCCAATGGGAATCGGAACTGCTTTTGAATATGAACTTGCAAACACCGCAGCGGACAGAGATGCCGTAGAGATGTATTTCGGAAAAAACTACGTTCCAGGTGGATATGCCTGGATTATTTCGCAGGGAGGAAACACTGCAAACATCGGTGTGGGTATCCGGGAAGTGCTTTTCGAGAAGAATATGTGTGCCCGGGATTATCTGGAAAAGTTCATGTACAAACATCCCATTGCCAGCGATAAACTGCAGGATGCAAGGATACTTTCCGTGGTTTCCGGAGTGGTGCCGGTAGGGGGTGCTCCCGAGAAAACTGTCTCAAACAATGCAATGCTTGCCGGTGATGCTGCAGGTCAGTTGATCGCTACCAACGGAGGGGGAATTCCCACGGCGATGATAGGGGGAAAACTAGCAGGAGAAACGGCTATAGAATATATTGCAGGTAAATGTGAACTCTCCATTTATGAAAGGAGATGGAGGGAGCAAATGGGACTGGAGATAAGAACTGCTGTTTATATCCGGAAAATGATGGACAACCTGATGAGATCTGACAGATTGATGTCAAAGGCCATACGGACGATCTCACCACAACACATGAAAGCAATACAGTGTGGCAAACTTCCCGATCCTGTGAAAAAAACACTCACAAAACTGAATTTCGGATTGGGTTAATCATGGATATTTTTGTGTATGGGACTCTTAAAAAAGGATTCTCCAATAATCATATAATCAGGGATTCTGTATTTATTGGAAAAGATATTACAGCTGATCAATATTGCATGTTCGATCTGGGTAGTTTTCCAGCTGTTGTGAACAATGGTAATTGTTGTAATATCAAGGGAGAAGTATATTGTATTGACAGAAATATGTTAAATAGCCTTGATATACTTGAAGGCAAGTTTTTCACAAGAAAAAAAGTAAAACTGGAAAGCAACAGAGAAGCCTGGATGTATTTTCTTGATAATTCTGCATGTAATACCTCTAACTTTCCTCTTATTCCCGATGGAGCTTGGAATAAATGAAAACTGATAAACCCTCTATATGCTATGAGGCCCATGGTAACCTGTACCTGAACATAACCAATCAATGCAGTGCAGACTGTTATTTTTGTATTCGCAACCAGGGAGAAAGATTATACGGATATAACCTGTGGCTTAAAAAAGACCCTTCCGAAAAAGAGATAATTGCAGAACTGGAAAAGCATGATCTGAAAAAGTATAAAGAGATCGTTTTCACAGGATTCGGAGAGCCTACAGCCCGTTTTGACGTGCTGCTTGCTGTCACCCGCTGGTTGAAAGCAAAGGGAACATATGTAAGACTGGATACCAATGGACACGGCCAGCTTATAAATCCCGGCATCAATGTGGTTGATTGTCTTGTGGATGCCGGATTGGATGCAGTTTCAGTCAGCCTCAATGCAGAATCCGCAGAAGTTTATGACAGGATTTGTAAACCATTCTACCAAAACTCTTATGCTGCTCTGCTGAAATTTGCGGAAGAATCAAAAAAAGCAGGCCTTTATGTACGTTTCAGCGTGGTAGATGTTCCTGAAATTGATACTGATAAATGCAGCCAGATAGCCAGGGACATGGGTGTGGATTTCCGCATAAGGGGCTAACAATACCCTATTTTCAGATATATTTTAGCAAGGAATCCCTTTTAGCCGAATGGATGCGCTTCCTTATAATAGAATTTAAGGCCTGCAAATCTCCTTTTTTAACACTTATCGGTGCTACCCTGTCAATCCACTGCCTCCATGGTGGGAAAAGCCCCAATCTTTCAATAATAGCATCGAGGACCCTATCTTTATCCTCTTCCCTGATCTTATCCATTTTATTTACAACTATCAGGGGTTCAAGATCCATTTCTGTAAAAAAATCGAATATTTCTATATCAATGGGAAGCTCGCCCCGTTGATCCCAGCGATCCACAACCTCAACAAAAGAACCTGCATCAACTACTATAGCAGCGATGTTAATCCGCTGATTTCCTTCTTCTATATAACGTACGATCTTATCCTTTACGATATCCTGTTTGCGCTCTTTTACACCATTCATAAATCCAAAGCCGGGAAGATCTGTAATCACTAATTCCCCTTTCTTCACATGAGTGGGTTTCAGGGTGACACCAGGTCTTTTGCCGACCTTTACTTTGCGTCCTGAAAGGGCTTTTACAATAGAAGATTTGCCTACATTGGAGCGACCGGCAAATACAATTTCAAAATCATTGTTTTTGGGAACTGCAGTAGGTTTCATAAATCTCCCTGCTTTGTCTCAGCCATATTAACTCTCCGGTCAAATTCCTGAAGGAATGCATCAAGTTTTTCTTCCGGAATACGGGCCCCGGCAGCCATTGGGTGGCCGCCGCCACTACCGCCATACTGGGGTGCAATATCTCGCAAAAGGAGGTTGATATCCACACTGCTGTTACGGGAGCGCAAGCTTAGATCATAAGCAGCTTTATTATTCCTGTGTTCGGCTGCAATCCCTATTCCTTTTCTTCCATAGGAGGCTGCATAGATTGCGGATTTGGAAAGGTAACCTTCGGGATCAAGTACATAAGCTACCGAATGAAGCGGATGGACCAACTCCTTTACACGTATCCTCAACTCTTCTTCAATTCTTGATGCTTTTTTTGCATAGGGGATGAGATTGGGTATTTCAGAAGGAATTAAATCAGTAGAAAGAGGGTCAATGATTTCTCTTTTAAAATCATAGTTTCTACCAACATATTGCAATGCCTGGATCAATGTTCCTGCCTGGAAATAGAGACTTCTTTTGTCCCAGTCCCTTGTCCATTTCTTAATTTCAGGAGTATTATCCCTGTAATCACCTATGGCACCATACACAGCAATCCTGCGGATATCCCTTTCCAAACGAGATTTAAAAACCTTGTATGTAAGTTCTGCGGCACATGTGTTCAGGTCATGGTGAAACCAGGGTTCATCCCAGCACATCCTTGGAAGAGGATGATGATCAATATAGGTAATATCTGTATGACTGGCAATATCATTAATCTTATTGTAGAGATTTACACATGAGCGTTCATCCACGGCTATGTCGCAGATAATGATATTATCATAATCTTCAGCCATATCAAGTCTATTATGCAGACTCACTGGACTGGTAAAATAGACCCTGGCATCAGGGTATGCACTTTTGGCTATGGCTCCCGAACATACTCCATCCGAATCACCATGTGTGAATATAATTGTATCAGTTTTTTTCATGTCTGTCCATATCAATATCACTACAATTATTAAAAATTGAGGGAATCATATATGATTTCCATTGTTACATTCACAAAATCTTTTATTAACCTCACCGAACCAAAGGAAGAAGTATTATTTGCCCCATTGATGGATTCGTAATCTGGTTTTACTGGTTCATTTATTTTGCAAGGCCATTGAAAACTTTCATGAAAGGATAACCGATTGATTAGTACCCAAACAGCAGTCCAGCTATAGGACTATTTGATTTTATTGTATAACCACTAACATTAACCTCTTCACCCCAATCGAGAGTATCTTCCTCCGGGTCTTTCTGATCGATATACTCTGCAGAAACTGCCATTGCAGCTATATTTACTGCAAGAAGGAAAACCAGAAAAAAGAAAAATCCTGAAAGACAAGGATGTGAAGTTGCGCTCCATACTATTCCTTCAATTTTTAGAGCAGGAGTCTCCTTCCGTAAGGGAGGGTAGTTGACTTATCGCTTTATCCCAAATACATATATTCCTGTTAATACGAAAATTACCATCAATGCACCAAATCCGGGTTGGACTTTGGTGTTTTCATTCGTTTCACCGGAACCGCCATTTGATTCGTCATCACTGAAAATACTATTATCGTCTCCACTATCATCGGATATTTGTGAATCAGCCTTGTTTGACGCATCAGTTGCTGCATCCTGGGTTGAAGTGTTGATGATATCAAATTGCAGGATATTGGAGACCCTTTCTCCTTTGTAATTTTCCATGTCGATAAAAGAAGCTCTAGCAGCTGGTACTGTGAAATTACCCTCATTTCCTGCACGAATAATATAATTGTAACTTTTTGATTTACCTTCTGGAATAACCTGATCCAGACTGGTTTCTCCTCTTACAAAGGTAACATCATCAGGTATTTCAGATACTGCCTTCACACTCGCATCCCTGTTACCTTTATTGCTTACCTTAACGGTAACTTTCACCTCATCAGAGGGTCTGATTGTTGAACTCTCCGTACTCTGCGTAATTGTTATTACTGGACCATCAACCTGAATTTCAGGTTGGTTAGATTCATATTCATAGATTTTCCCGTTAGATGCTTTGAAAGAAGCAATTGTAGCAGGCGCTTTGAATTCTCCTGATTTGGTGGGTTTCATTGAGTATTCGAAAATTTTAATGGTTTCTCCTGCATCAAGAGAAATATTCTTATTAAAAACTACATCATCAAGCAGTTCCATATGATCGATGATTTTATCTTTTACAGTAATATTACTCACTTCATAAAGACCATTATTACGTATTGAAACTAAAACCCGGGCCGTTTCATCCATATATATTTCTTCAGGTATGGATTTGGTTATCATTAACTCAACCTTAGGAGCAATTGTTACAGTTTCGATCTCCTCATTTTTATGCAAATCCCCGTTGATATCATATCCTTCTACTGTAGCAACAATATCTAAATCCGTTTCCTCCCACAGATGAGGAACCTTTAGAGTTAACTCGTATTCCTCTGTAGTTTCATCGATCTCAAGCGAAGATATGCTTTCTGTAAGGTCCCCTTCAACAACATCCATCCCTGCCGGGTCAACACTAAGCTGAACATCTTCAGCTTTCGCTGAACCATCATTTTTGATTTTCAATATAACTTCTATTTCGGCCTTGGAAGTTATACGGGGGTCGTATTCATCCCTATCTGTTTCGATACTAATGTCAAACTCAGGTTTCCCTCTATTATAGATACTAATTTCAGCGGTGGGATCTTCCATATTTCCAGTCCACTCATCAATATTAACCTTTACTTCATTCGCATGAACCCGTATATCTTTTCCCTCTTCAGTATCCCTGTATTCAAGATTATCGCCAACAAGCAGTGCTCCATGTTTCAAGGCTTGGCCATTTTTTGATATGCAGATATAGACGTATCCATTCTTTTGAAAATCCTCAGCAGTAATAGTATAACCATTATTCTCCACGGAATCTCCCCAATGAAGGGTTGCAGAATCGATACTTTTGTCCCACTCGATATCATCAAGTGTGTAAGCAGATGCTGTAGTGGCCCCAGCACATATTAACAGGAGGGATAAGAAAATTCTTGAATACATGGATATACCTCTTTATTTGTGGGAATGTATATAAGGCAGATTATATTTACTTTGTGTATTGGCTAAATGTACCAATATTCATATAATTATCCCAATTATGTGGGAAAAAAGGTTTATAAACATGCAACTTCTTCTCTAAATGAGACTTTTATATGAGTCAGGTTACTCATGGGGTTTATTATGAAAGATATGAAAATTATATTCCTGTTAATTCTGGCATTATTTTTGGGGATAAGTCCCCTGGTAGGAATTTACACGGATTACCTATGGTTTGATATGATAGGATATACATCCGTATTTACAACAATATTACAATGGAAATTAATTGCAATAATTCCCGGTTTTATAATTGCATTCTTATTTCTTTATATAAATGCAAAATTTGCAAGAGATTCGATTGATAAGATCCTTACAGAGAAGAACATTACATCAGAAAAAGTAGATTCCCAGATAATCCTGGTGTCAATTGTGGCTGTATCATTTATTTTTGGCCTCATATTCAGTGGAAACTGGAAAACTATACTGTTATATTTTAACAGTACATCTTTCGGATTAGAAGACCCCATTCTTATGAATGACATCGGGTTTTACGTATTCCAGCTACCTTTCCTTCATATGATAAGAGGCGTTTTTCTCGGTCTGACAATTCTTTCTCTAATACTGGTACTGGCTCTTTATTTTTACAGGCTTGAACCTTTATTCAGCTCCGACAAAATTGAAATAGAAGATTCTGAAGAACCTTATTTTTTGAATCAATCAATTGATTTAAAGCAAATTATGGATAAATTGCCTACAAAAGTTCTTGTCCATATTTCTGCAATACTTGCATTCCTGTTTGCATTAATTGCTTTTGGATTTTTCCTTGAAAGATATGAAATATTATTCTCCCAGCAGGGGGTTGTCGCAGGCGCCGGGTATACCGCTGTCAATGTAAGCTTGCCGATTTTCACCATTCTGACTGTATTGTCAGTGCTGACCTCAATTGCTTTACTGGCCAACGTCAAATTGAAAAACATAAAAATACCTTTTGTGGCTATAGCTCTTATAGCACTCTTTATAGTGGCCAGCTCTTTTGTACCGGGTGTTTATCAGCAATTCAAGGTCGAACCGACTGAAATCCAGCTTGAAGAACCCTATCTGGAATACAATATAAATTATACAAGAACTGCTTACGGACTTTCTGATATTGAAGAAAAGCCGTTCAAAGCCAATATGAATTTGACTTCATCAGAGCTGGAAGACAATTCAGAGGTAATTGATAATATAAGGATATGGGATCGGCGTGCCCTGGAGCAGACCTATAAACAGCTTCAGCAGATCCGAACCTATTATACTTTCAACGATGTTGATACAGACCGCTATCATGTTGAAGATGGATACAAGCAGTATATGATATCGGCCAGGGAACTGGATACCTCTCGCCTATCCCCTGAAGCCAAGACATGGGTCAATGAAAAATTGGTATATACCCATGGTTACGGGATGGTTATGAATCCGGTCAGTACAAAAACCGAAGATGGCAGACCTGAATTGGTCTTACAGGACATTCCTCCAAGAGGAGAATTTGAAGTTGATAGTCCAGGGATATATTACGGGGAAATCAACAGGGATTACAATATAGTAAATACCGGAAAGGATGAATTTGATTATCCAAAACAAGGGCAGAATGTATTTACACAATATGAAGGTAAAAGTGGAATACTACTGGATTCATTTGTAAAACAGCTGATATTCGCATATACCTTTAGTGAACCGAATTTTATCCTGAGCCAGTATATCGATGATGAATCCCGCTTGTTGTACCGTCAACAGATTGAGGACAGGGCACAGGAAATAGCACCATTCCTCGAATATGACAATGACCCGTATCCGGTAATCCATGAAGGCAAGGTCTACTGGATAATGGATGCTTACACTACGGCTAACAAGTATCCTTATTCTGAAACCTATTACGGAGCACAGTTTAACGGTATTAATTACATCAGAAATTCAGTGAAAGTTGTTGTAGATGCCTATGATGGAACGGTTGATTTCTATATGATAGAGGACGAACCGGTCGTAAATACCTACTCTAAGATTTTCCCGGATTTGTTTAAGTCATTTGATGAAATGCCGCAAGGCCTGCAAAAACATATCCGCTATCCCAAGAATTTCTTTAAGGTCCAGATGGACTTATACGAAAATTACCACATGAAATCTGCCCAAGAATTCTACAATAAAGAGGATTCCTGGCAAATACCAAGGGAAGTTTACAGGGGAAGCAGTATTGAAATGGAACCCTATTACATGGTCACCAAATTACCCGATGATGGTGGATTGGAATATGTGTTGCTGCAACCGTTTACACCCCGTAACAGAGAGAATATGATTGCCTGGATTGCAGCCAGATGTGATAAGCCAAACTATGGACAACTCAAGCATTACGAATTGCCAAAGGGAGAACTTGTCTATGGACCTACCCAAATTGAATCCAGAATCGATCAGGACCCTGATATTTCTCAGCAACTGACCCTCTGGGGTCAAAGTGGTTCCCGTGTAATTAGGGGAAATCTGCTTGTAGTTCCAATCGGTAACTCGATATTGTATTCAGAACCCCTGTTCATAAGTGCTGAACAGTCTGAAATTCCGGAACTAAGGAGAGTTGTTGTTTCTTCGGGACAAAGAGTTGTCATGGGGGAAGACCTGAAAGAATCCCTGCAAATGCTAGTTGAAGGCCGTGTTGACAGGGAAGAAGGAACCGATCAGCCGGAAGTATCCCAAACCTCCCGGGAGCTTGCACAAAAAGCACTGGACCATTACAATCAGGCCCGGGAATATCTGAAAGAAGGCAATTGGACCGGTTACGGGGAAGAAATAGATCAGATGGAAGATGTACTAAACCAGCTTTCCCAGAGCCTGGCTGAAGACAATTCCACAGCAACAGAATAAAAGGAAGAATAGCTTCTTTGCAGATAGTTATTGCAGCCTTTAGCAAGGCTGCATAGCCTCTTTTATGGTAGGTCTGCGGGTTGATGCACATCGATAATTATATATAATTTTCATCGCTATGTTCTTTAGGCATCCGGACGCTTATAAGCATCTCACCGGCCTTCTTTATTAGAGGTTTTTATATGGAAACTATGGATGAGATCCTAGAGAAGATAAAAGTGGAATATCCAGAACTATTTACACAGGTCGAAAAGGTCGTCCCATTCCACGGTTTTTTGAGCAGTGGTGCTTTAATAGGAATCCACATGCTAAATATTGCAAAAAGGGTACTTGATGTAAAGGAAGGAGAAAGGATATACGTTCAAAGTGAAACGTATAATTGTATACCGGACCCTTTTCAGATACTTGAAAGTGCCACAACTGGCAATAAACGTTTGAGAGTTCACGATACAGGAAAAATGGCTGTGATCGTGAACAAACAAGCTCCATCGGGAATTGCTTCTGTTAAAGGAGTAAGAATATATCTCGACCCGGAGAAGACTAAAGATTACCCTAAATTGCATGCCTGGTATATGAACACAAAGAAACTTCGCCACGAAGAAGTTGTTCCTGTGCTTCTTGAAGCCGGTGAGAATGTCTATTCCTGTGAAATGGTAGATATAGATGTGCCGGTAAAAAAGAAAAAGACAATAAAATTATGCCAGAAATGCAATGAAAGTTTTATTCAAAGAAACAATGAAGTTCTTTGTGATGCATGTAATGATAGCCAAACGGAGACTATACAATATGAATGAAACAGTGATTTCGACAAAGGACAACAAACAGGTGATATACATTCCTGAGAAGTGTATCGGCTGTGGAACTTGTGTCATGGTGTGTCCAAAAGAGACACTGGTCATCGGTTCAGTTGGACCGGTTGCCAGAGGACTCATCGACAAAGAGTTCCTGGAGACCAGACCGAACACATGTATAACATGTGGAATGTGTTCCAAAGTCTGTCCTACAGGTGCTCTTGAAATGAGAGAAGAGGGAAAGCCAGTAGAGGAAAAAACCTTCCTCATAAATGCTATTAAACCAACCACTGTCAATGATGATTGTGTACACTGCGGACTTTGTGAACAGGTATGTCCACAGGGTTGCATTGAAGTGAATCAGTGGCTCTCCAACGATAATGAAGCAAAAATAGATGGTACAACAACAATCAATCAGGAATGCTGTGTACATTGTGGATGGTGTGAATCCGTTTGTCCGGTTGATGCCATAGAAGTGGAGAAACCATTTGAAGGAACCTGGTTCAGGGACGAGGACATCTGCCAGGCGTGCCGTACCTGTGTGGATGTATGCCCATGCAATGCATTATTCAATCCGGAATGGGAAGCCGGGGAACGTGTTGACAAAGTAGCCCAGAGGCCGGATGCATGTATCTACTGTGGAGCATGCGCAGTTTCCTGTCCAGTACAGGCAATTGATGTCAGGAAAACTGCAATTACAGCTGAAATGGAAAAGAAGAAAGTATTCGAGAAAAAACTCCTCGACAAACCTTCCCCCGAGCCAACACTTACTTCCAAACTTGTCACCGACGAATATGACTGTCTTGGCTGCGGAAACTGTGTAATTGTCTGTCCTGTGAATGCCTATGCAAACAAAGAACTTGCTGCGGGGCACCTCAATAACATGGATGAAAAAGCATTGCTGGAAGTCAAGAACGGAGCAGTTAATATAATTGATCAGGACGTTTGTGGCTCCTGTGGCGCATGTGCCATGATCTGCCCGACAAACGCTATATGGCTGGAGAAGAGAGAGGTGGAATAATATGGCAGCTACTATTGCAATAAAAAATGGACATGTTTTTGATCCCCTCAATGAGATAAATGGGGACATCATGGACATCTATATCAAGGACGGAAAAGTAGTCCCTGAATTATCTGATGCGGAAATGAAAAACGCAAAGGTCGTTGATGCCACTGGTAAAACTGTAATGCCAGGCGGTGTGGATTCACACACCCATATTGCGGGTGCCAAAGTAAACTCCGGCCGTCTGATGCGGCCAGAGGACAGTTATAAGTGGAATCGTCCAAAGACCTCAATAACCCATGGCGGAACCGGGGAAACCGTACCTTCTGTATATCTTGAAGGATATGAGTATGCCCAGATGGGATATACAACAGCTTTTGAAGCTGCAGTCCCGCCTATGGAAGCACGTCACACCCATGAAGAGATGCATTCCATCCCAATGCTTGACATGGGAGGATACCTTGTTCTTGGTAACAACTGGTTCATGATGCGCTATCTCAAGGAAGGCGATCTCGAAAAGGCTGCTGCATATGTGGCCTGGATGATGAGGACACACAAGACCTATGGTATAAAATGTGTGAACCCTGCCGGTGTGGAGAACTGGGGATGGGGTAAGAATGTCAAATCCCTGGATGAGACCAACATCCATTTTGAAATTACACCAAGGGAAATCATCGAAGGACTTACCGAAGTCAATGAAATGCTCGGTATTCCTATGCCAGTACACCTGCACGCCAACAATCTGGGTCATCCGGGATGTTATGAAACAACAAAGGAATCCCTTACCATTCCATCAAAAGTCAAACCCAATCAGGATATGGGAGTAGAATGGGCAGAAACCAAGATCGATCCTACAAAGGATAAATCCATCTACCTGACTCACTTGCAATTCAATGCTTTTGGCGGAACATCCTGGAGAGACTTTGAATCCGGTGTGAAGGATATTACAGATTATGTTAACAGTCAGGACCATGTGGTAATTGACAGTGGTAGTGTACCTTTCGGTGAAGCCACATGTATGACCGGTGACGGTCCGTCTATTCATGATATCGCAGTCCTTACAGGCGGTAAATGGTCCAACTGTGATGTAGAACTTGAATGTGGTTCCGGTGTATGCCCGTTCACATATCTTAAGAGCAACCCCGTACACAGTGTCCAGTGGGCAATGGGACTTGAATCTCTGCTTCTGATCGATGATCCATGGAAGACCATCATGACAACCGATAATCCTAACGGTGGACCATTCACCAAATATCCGAATGTCATGACCTGGTTGATGTCAGAGGCTTACAGGAATGAAACATTCAACGAAGTCCACAAATGGGCAAATGACAGAAGTACACTCGGTGGTGTCAGCCGTGAACTGTCGCTCTATGACATTGCAACCATTACCCGTGCCACTCCTGCAAAGACCAATGGTATGGCACACAGGAAAGGAAGTCTTGCTGTTGGAGCAGATGGTGATGTAACCATTTATGATATCGATCCAACCAGGTTGGACGTTACAGCCAACTACAATGACCTGCTCACCAAATTCAGGTATGCCGATTATACTGTCAAGGGTGGAGAAATTGTAGCCCATAACGGCGAGATAATGTCGATTCCCGAAAGAAGGACCTACTACAGTGACATAAAGGTCGATGCAAACGAGGAAAAGAAGATGCTTGAGGACGTGAAGGATTGGTTCAGGTACTACACCCTTGGTTTCGAGAACTATCCGACACCTGAGAAATACCTCGTCAACCCAACCCCCATCAATGTAAACATGGAGAAGTGATGTCATGACAGAGGTAGTACTTACACCAAACACTGAAATTGATATTAAGATCGAAGCCGATGTAATCAAACCAGATGAGTTTGCAGGCAAGAGCAAGGAAGAAATTGAGCAGTTGATTGTCTGGCAGGGACCGGACAAATTGCCCTTGAAGAATTTCTTTGATGTGAAAGGTCAGGGTGGAAGCTCTGCTGAAGAGACTTCCATTGTGATTAAAGGGGATGTAGCCCGCGTAAAAATGATCGGAGCGGAAATGACCGCCGGTAAGATCACTATACAGGGTTCCATCGGCCTGAAAGTCGGAGCTGAGATGAAAGGCGGCGAAATTGTCGTAGAAGGGGATGCAGATTCCTGGGCAGGAACCGAGATGAAAGGCGGTTTGCTCCATGTAAAGGGCAACACAGTCGATCACCTGGGATGTGCCTACCGCGGCAGCTGGAAAGGAATGACCGGTGGTCGTATCGTTGTTGACGGAAATGCCCAGAGCCAGATCGGCGGAGGATTAACTGGTGGCGAGATCATCGTTAACGGTAATGCCGAAAATTTCTGTGGTATACGCCAGTCCGGTGGTCTTATTGTCATCAGAGGAAATGCTATACGTGCAATTGGTGCCGAAATGAGCGGTGGGACAATTGTGGTCGAAGGCCATATTACCAATTTCACTCCCGGTATGCAGTATGAAGACGAGCAATATGATCTCTGTTTCGAAGACATCGAATGTGGCGGAGTATTCAAAAGATTCACAGGTGACTTTGCCATATCCAAAAAACCAAAAGGGATCCTGTATGCTGGCAAGGAAGCAAACCTGGAACTCTGAGGTGATATTATGAAAGCATTACTAAATACCGGAAGTACAATTTACGAAGGACAATTTGCCAAGGGTGGCGAAAAATATTCTGAAGGTTACATGAAGGAATGTGCCCTGTGCTGGATCTCCCCCTTAGATTTTGAAGAACTGGGATGTCCTGAAAAGGTTAAAGTAACCAGCATGGATGGTAAACATACCGTAGCTGTATACACAAGATGCACTGACAGGGTAATGTGCGGTAACATATTCATGCCCCGTGCTATCTGGTCCAATGTGGTAATCGACCCACACACCTTCTCCACAGGATCACCGATCTACAAGGGAAGTCCTGTAGATATAGAACCCACTGACGAGGAGGTTCTTACAGCCGAGGATATTGTATTGAAAGTATATGCAGGAGGTAAGTGAAATGTTCAAGAACATATTCTGTCCCGTCTGTGGTGCTTCTTGTGATGATGTACAGGTTGAACTGAAAGATAACAGCATCACTGTCAAGAACGCATGTAAGATGGGCAATGCAAAGTTCCAGGAGGTCGTAAGCGACCACCGTATCAAAAAACCCATGGTAAAAAAAGATGGGGAATTCGTGGAAGTCAGCTGGGAAGAAGCCCTGACAAAGGCCGCAGAAATTCTCGCAGCATCTAGAAAACCCATGCTCTTTATAGGAAGTGAAACCTCCTGCGAAGCCCAGGAAGTTGGTCTGCATATAGGCGAATATCTTGGTGGAACAGTAGACTCCAATGCGACAATCTGTCACGGCCCAACTGTAATGGGTATCCAGGAAGCAGGATGTGCCGCAGCAACTGCGGGTACAAAAAAGAACCGCAGTGACGTAAGCATCTACTGGGGTACCAACCCACTGGAATCCATGCCCAGGCATATGTCCAAGTATGGTATTTTCCCCAGAGGTTACTGGACCAAGAGAGGACGTTTCGACAGGAAAGTTATTACTGTAGATCCAAGAAGAACCCCTACAGCCGATGCTTCAGACCTTCATGTCCAGCTCAATCCCAACAGTGACTATGAACTGTTCAATGCTCTTTTGACAATCCTTAACGGCAAAGAGCCTCACCATTCCGTTGAAAAAGTAACCGGTGTTCCGATTGCTGTCATGGAAGAAATGGCGGACATGATTCTCGATGCCAACTTTGCCAGTTTCTCCGTTGGTCTGGGTGTAAGTTCATCATATGGAAAACACCGCAACATCGAAATGGCGCTTAACGTGGTCAAAGAACTGAACAACAACCACGGTACTAAAGCCAGTATCGGTGCCCTTCGTGGTCACTGCAATGTTGCAGGATTCAACATGGTTGCATCCTATCTCTACGGTTATCCCTTCGGTCTTGATTTCACACGCGGCTACCCCAGATACAACCCCGGTGAAACCACCTGTGTGGATATTCTCAGGGAAAAGGACACGGATGCGGCAATGGTTGTAGGTGCCGACCTTATGGCACATACTCCGGCAGACTGTGCATCCTATCTTGCAGAAATTCCAATGGTATGCATAGACATTGCTCCAGGCCCAACACCAACTGCAGCGGATGTAATACTGCCTGGTGTAATTGATGCCATGGAATGTGACGGTACATTCTACAGGCTGGACAACGTGTCTGTCTACTTCAAACCCTTCACGTCCTCTCCCTTTGACTTTACGAAAAGCAATGAGGATACCCTCAAACAGCTTTTTGCCAAGGTTAAGGAAATGAAGAGCTAAGTATGAATGAAAAAGATTGGCACTTCGATAATAAACCGGAGACAGAGATTACGTGGAAAAAGGAGGAGCGGGATGATACCGCTCCTTACATTTCCATAAAATGTATCGAAGTGAAAGGTGAATCTTGCCCTGAAGAAATCTATGTGGATGTTGTGATTGAGGAAAATTATGAAGTTTTCCTGAATGGCAACTTCATATCCTCTTTTTTGGCAAGTCCCAGACAACTCAAGGAAATGGCCGCTGGCCACCTCATATGTGAAGGACATATTGAAAATATTGACCAGATCATTTCTATTGTTATAGATAAAAATAAGTTGTTCTGCAAAACAAAACCATCATCCTTAGATAAGACCACTCCTAACCCTGAAATGAAGGTCAAAAGCAGTACCCTGTTCGATCTTATCGACTACATTTTTGAAAAGGGCAAGATCTGGAGGCGTACCGGTGGTGCCCATTCGACTGTAATCGCAACATCTAAAGGAGAAATCCTCACATTTTGTGAGGATGTCAGCCGGGCATCAGCAGTTGATAAAGCAATCGGTAAAGCTGCAATGGGGGGTGTGGAACTTGATAACTGCATAATGGCAACTTCTGGCAGATTGTCCGTTACAATGGTAGGAAAAGGCGTCAATGCCAGAATTCCCCTCATGGTAAGTAAAGCTGCACCAATGGATAAGGGAATCAGGCTCGCAAGACAAAATAATATGACGCTTGTGGGATTTGCACGCAGGCCCAATCTTTACATCTATTCCAATCCTGAGCGATTGATCTAAGGATAATATTTACTGAACAAAAGATATCTTTGTACCACAATTTCTGTGAAGCTGCTTTGTCCCGCCAGCCTGGCTAACTATTCTTAACATTGTTGGTGCATCATCAATTCTTGTACCCATTACAGCAGTAAAGCCTTCCTCAAAGAAAGGTTCTGGATACAGGGGAGTAGTAGGTCCAAGCAGAATCGCGTTAGATGCCTGGCTTACTGATTCCATCAAAGGACCAAGGGAGTTGTTCAAAAGAGTGGTACCTGTGATTATAGCAACATCTGATGATGCTATTGTTTCTTTCAGCTCTTCCTCGGGTACAATGGTTATCCTTTCATCTTTTATTGGCCTTTTTTCCGCCACATAAAGGGTTGAGGCTTTTTTTAGTATACCGGGAATCATGGGGGCAAAATGGCCCACCATTGCTACCCTGTCATTATTTTTAATAATATCCAATACACTGGTATCTGACGATTCGTAAGAAGAAATCTCTTCCCCGGTTTTTTTGATGAAAGCATTGAGTGCACTGGTCGCAACTGTTCGTTTTAGGGAATTGGATGATTTACCCATCTCAAGAACCCGGGGCAAAGGGTTATTATGAATTTTACCTGCGGATGAAAGGATTTCACAATGGGCTGATTGAGGAATCTGAGTTGCAGCAACACCGCCGTGGATACCAATTCTGGCACCACTGTAAACCACTCCCAGAGATATTTCATCTACAATGCTTTCAGGAAAAGTATCAGCATTTTCTTTAGCAAGCCTGTCAATCAATCCGGTTAGTATATCACCCATTGGAACACCTCAAATTCTTTCAATTCTGGTGGTCAGATCAAGAGGTTGAGCATAATAAGGTGCAGTGGAGACAATAATATCCACATAAGGAGCATATTGCGGAATCTCATCCGATTTAATACCACCCACAGCAATCTCAAGGCCGGGATTTATTGTTTTAAGTTTGGTAACAAGCACAGCCATTTCTTCGGGAGAATAATGATCAAGTAACAGGACATCGGCAATTTCAGCGTATTTGAGTGCTTCGTCATTATCACGTGGTTCTATTTCTATTTTTTTCACTGCCTTGAGATTCTCAAAAGAATCTGCCACATCCAGATGGTTCTGTGTCACAAGAATGGAATCACTCAAGGAATTACGGTGGTGAGTTCCTCCGGCTACCTTTACTGCCTTTAATTCGTATTTCCTGAATCCCGGATGGGTTTTGCGACTTGTGGCAATCATTATATCGGGATTTTCTTTTCTTGCAGCCTCTACGAAATTATGAGTCCGCGCTGCAATCGCACATACTATTGAAAGGAAAGTCTGAGAGACACGCCAGAGTTTGAACAATATTCTGAGGTTTCCTTGTGCGGAGAATATTACAGCCCCTCCTTCGAAATATTCACCGTTCTCAACCCTGTAGGTCACATCCAGTCCTTTGTTTTTGTAGAATTGTTCCAGATCATCAGCACATGCTCCAATTCCCTCATCCCGTGACAGAATGTTCAGGGTACCTCCACCATTTATCTGAAGCAATTCTGTGGTTTCATCCCCGTAAGGACAGTCTTCCTGCAAGTAATGTTCAAAATTCTCTATCATACTAAACCAACCTTTAATTTACGCCAGCCTTTCAAATCCTAAGTGTATAAAAGTTCCTGGACATCCCTCATTTTGCCAGCTGCATAGAATATAACACTTTCCGAATAGAATAAAAAGGTTTGGAGACTACCGATAAATGATGCATGTAACGATTTTTAAGAGAGGTAACATCTATTCGGCCAGTGTTTTTTCCGACAGAGACAATCGGCTATTTCCTATGCGTTATGTACATACATACATATCAATAAAAAGCTATCGATCTAAAACCCGACAGTTTAATATTGGGACAAATTAATTTCAGAAATATGAACCTTTCAGAAATTGTCAGAAAATTGGAAGTAATTGCACCTCCTGAACTTGCAGAAAAATTTGATGAAGGCAGGATTGGATTGACGCTGGACCTGAAAAATGAAGTTAATCGAATAGCTGTAGCCCTGGATCCTACTGAATATACGCTTAACCGGGCAGCAGATATTGGAGCAGACCTGCTTATTACACACCATACCCTATTATTCCATTCGATTAATTCAATATCCTGCAAGCTGGCCACAAACCTGAAGATCGCGCTGGATAACAATATTTCCCTCTATGCAATGCATACCAACTATGACCGCGCAGAAGGAGGAGTGAATGACATTCTTGCTGAAAAGCTGGGTCTTAAAAATATTGAGAAACTGGACATGGGATGTATAGGAGAAATGGATCCTGTCTCGAAGGATGTTTTCATCAATCACGTGTGCAGGTCCCTGAACACCCATGTACAATACGTCGGTGAAAAAGAGATGATTTCCAAAGTTATGGTCTTCGGTGGGAGTGGATTTAAAGGACCTTTTCTTGATATTGCTAATTCAATGGAGGTAGATGCCTATGTGTCCTCCGAACTCAAACATGATGTGATCCGCAGTTTTACAGATATGCTGCTGGTGGATGCAACCCATTATGCCACCGAAAATCCTGCAATGCAAGCACTTGCAACCCGTTTGGAAAATGACCTGGGTATCGACACCGAATTTATTGACCACAATCCCCTGATACGCACTTCCTGAAGTGATAATATGGGTTCAGATGAAATATCGGATGATGAACTGGAAAACATGCTTGCAGAATCATCCAGAAAAAGGGATCGCAAACACCGGGGATTTGGTGGATACGAGCGCAATAAGATATACAGGGGTGCCGAGGTAAAGGACAAAAAGGAAGACTGAATCAGGGATTTTCGATTATTTTCTTCCCGTGATCCATTGGTACAACATGAAGTTGTGCATCTTTAAATTCATTCTTCAAGGGCTCATCTTCTGCGATCCTGTCCAGAGTAACAGCTACAGCGGCCACTTCTGAATGAGGCTGGTTACCCACCGCAACATTCCAGTCAGCCAGTTCATAGACCTCAAAGGGGACTTTTTCCGCACCGACAACGATCATGAGTTTTTCACATTCCTGCATAGACGCAACGGCATCTGGCAGATTGATACCATACATTGAAAGATGGCAAACCTTCCCGCCTTCTGATTTCCATTTTTTAATCTCGGTCTTCCATTTTACATCATTGCGGATATAAAATTCTCCTCCCCAGCGTTGGCACAGCTGGGTCACGCTCCGGGTAATAGAGGGATCGTTACTTGCAAGGAGTATCCCTTCAGCACCGAAAGCCCTTGCTGTAAGGGCCACGTGGGTTGTGATACGTTTATCTCTTTGAGGCCTGTGTCCCAGACGCAGTATTACAATTCTTTTCATGGGCAAAAATAGGAAAAAGGATATTAAAGCGTAATGGCCGCTTTACACTTCCTTAAAGGATTGTACTCGTTCAAGTAGCATACCTTCAACCACTATAGGGGAGTCTCTTTGGGCATTCCGCAGAGCTGTTTCCAGTTTATTTTTCTTTTCTGCGTGAATGGTAAGAACCGGTTCGCCTTTTTTGACCGGTTCGCCCTGTTTCTTATGAATCAGCACACCCGCTCCCTTATCATTGGGTGCACCGGCAAGCCTGGCGATCTGCACCACTCGCTTATTCTTGAATTCAAGCACATAACCATTTGCAGGCGCAGTGATCTCAGCTGTATATTCACCGACAGCAATGTCCTTATAACTAATACTGGGGTCACCCCCCTGTACTTCGATGATTTCTCTCATTTTATCAAGAGCTTTGCCATTTTTAAGGGTTTCCATGGCAAGTTCATTGCCCTGACCACGGGCAGCCACTCCACCCATCTCAAGCAGCATTCCTGCAAGAACCATACTTTTTTCGATAAGACTGTTAGGTCCTTCACCTGTTTCCAACACTTTGAGAGCCTCTCGTACTTCAAGTGCTGGTCCCACAGTCCGACCAATCGGAGAAGCACCGTAGGTAAGGGCACAGTCCACATTCATTCCGAGTCGCTCACCCAGATTGATAAGATCACGAGCAAGTTTTCTACCTTCCTGCACGTTTGCAATCTTGGTACCGGGGCCGGTGGGTATGTCAATAACCACATTATCAGCACCAACAGCTCCCTTTTTAGCCATTATTGATGCCAACAGCTGACAGTGTGGATCAATGGAGAGGGGGTATTCTACTTTGATAAGTTTGTCATCTGCAGGGGCTATGTTGGTGGCACCACCCCATACCAGAACACCTCCAACCTTTTCTGTCATTTCCTTTACCTGGGAAGCGGAAAATTCAACGGGTGCCAGAACTTCCATAAGATCGGATGTCCCCCCTGCACCTGTAATTGCACGGGAACTTGTTTTTGGAATAAGTAGCCCGTTAGCTGCTACAATAGGTACTACCAGAAGAGAAATTTTATTACCCGGCACTCCTCCGATAGAATGCTTATCCATGATCGGACCCTTCGCAAATTCAAGTTTTTCTCCTGTATCTATCATCGCCCGGGTAAGCCATTCGGTTTCGTCATCCGTCATATCATTTATATAAGTGGATGTCAGGAAAGCAGCTAGTTCGATTTCACTCAAGTTCTCTTCCACAATATCTTTGACAAGGCCATATATCTCTTCCTGAACAAGTTTTTCCCCATCCATGTTTTTGCGGATCAATCGTGCAGATTTGGGTTTCTCTGCAGGTTCGATCTCTACAATTTCAGTCCACTCCCTCTGAAGCTGTTCTTTAACTTCGTGATACAGTCCGATCATTCCCGGAGATATCATATCTTCTGTAAAATCCACAATTGCTGTAACTGTAACATGCCCTGTTACACGAACCCGGTCTCCTTCATAAACACCCAGTTCTTTAGCATCTATGGAGTTAAGTATAATTTTGTATTTTCCGACTTTGATATCGATTGGCTGGACTTTAAGTTCCATTCTTACACCTTATATGAGTTTTATATTATATTACATCGATAATTTATTTAACTTTTCAAGAAGATTTTGTTTATCCAAGTTATCTACTTTTCATTTATGCTTATTCAAAGCAAATCTTAATGGAATCATATATCGAAAAAGCTATATAAACTTCTGCAGGAAAACAAATCTTAATATATAATAAATGAACTGTACCACGCTTACACATGGAGATCCCTACAAGTGTCCATATCACCCATTGGATGTTTTTTTGTGATAATAATTACCATGTGTGTACATTGATATTATATCACGCTGGGTGGACATTATACTAATAAGTGTTGTAGATCTACATCCAATAAACAAGGATTGAATCTGCTTCCTGCAGGACAGCTTGATGATGGGCATATATTAAAAGCAATATTTGGTAACAAATCCAGATAAATATCGTCGACCATGCCGTTTTTATTTCTTGGTATCGGCATATATGTAAATTATATACTAAATAAAAATGGTTCTATATGGCTGATATGGGGGATTTATATTGTCGTTTTTTCAATGGTTGGACATCCAGAACCTCTTGAAGACAATATAAACCTTGATAAAGGAAGACTTGGAGTAGGAATTGTTACTTTTGCTCTTGGAGCACTCTGCTTCACATTGGTACCTTTCACGATTGTGCAGTGATTCAGGTGTCTGTTGTATAGATTTTGTGTCTCATTATGAAGGTAGATATAGCAACACAAAAACCCAGCAAACTTGAGATTATAAAGACTACAGCAAGGTTGGAATTTAACAGTATTACACCAAGTACCGCAGGTGCTGCAGTTTGGCCGACATACTTCATTGTATTAAACAGTGACACAACACTTCCCATTTCATCATCAGGAGCCACCTGAGTGATAAGTGCGTTTAGCAACGGTTGAACCATCCCAAAACCAACACCAAAAACCAGCAATAACATGAATACCAGTGGTATAGAGTTAGCACCAGACATTCCCACGACTGCAATACCTAGTAAGGTGAACCCAATCCCAAGTATGGTATATTTTGGATATTTTGATGCCAGACGTTTTGCTTGGGATGCAAATATCACCACAGAAGCACCCTCTACACCAAGAGCCAGACCTGCACCCTGTGATGTAAAACCAAAATTATCTTTCAATATAAATGGGACATAAATTACAATTGTGTATAAAAGGAAGAATACTGCAAAACTTAAAAACACTGTATATGCCACTCTGATATCTTTGAGAGACATGAACATTTTTTTAAAACCTGTTCTTTGTTCTGGATTGGCCTTCATGTTCATGGTTTCGGGCAAGACAAGCATTGCTATAAATGCAAGAGGAATAGTCAACCCATAAAACAGGAAGGAGTAATTCCACCCGAAAACTGCAAGGGTTCCCCCAATAAATGGTGCCGACACCGAACCTACGGCTGTGGTCATGCTCATTATGCCCATAGCATGAACTCTTTCAAGTCCATCATAGAGTTCGCCTATCATGGTCATTACCACAGGCACCATGCCTGCAATACCGATACCCTGGATAAATCTGAATACAAGAAGTATTGGAAGGTTTGGTGCAAAATAACCCGCCAAACCAGCTACTCCATTTATTAAAAGACAGGGTATGAGCACTTTTTTGCGACCTATTCTATCTGTCACCACACCTAACAGTACCATGAACAATGCGGTAGAAATCGTATATACACCAAGCACCCATCCAACCGCTTCACGGGATGTATTAAGCGGCTCGACCATTGATGGTAATACAGGCCCCATTAGTGCACCGCCAGCCATACCGAAAAAAGCAACAAGACATATGATAGAAAGCACCAACTCATCCATGAATCCCATTATAATCAGTCCTATCAGTATTGTATTTTAACCGGGATATCATTATTTATAGATCCCTGAATTATCGATAAATATAATATTTATTGGGTAATAAAGTGGCTTCAATTTATACATTTGCCCGGGGAAAGAGAAAAACGGCAAAACTACTGTTTCTGCCAATGTAGCCACATCTCTTGCAGGTGCAAGAAGCCAATTCACAGGTGTTTTTGATCCGGATCAGTTCACCCGTATATTATTCCATGCTTCTGTGATCCAGGGGTTTGTTACAGGAATCGTAGCGGGCCAGATGAGGGAAGGACAGGTGTCAGCAGGCTTAAAGTACTTCTTATTGCTGACCATCATAGCACGGACCACTTTCACCTTCCTTATCTGAGAGCCTTTTCAAGATTTTCGTTTACCTTTTCCCTGATATTCCTGAAAAGGTCTTCTCCCCCAGTATCTATTCCCACAACCAAGGGGCCGAATTCATTCATTTCAAGTACCCATATTGCTTCTGGCATACCCAGATCAAGCCAGTGGACATCACAAACCTTTGTTATGGAATTGACCGCCAGTGCAGCGCATCCTCCCGTATAGGCAAGATAGACACATTTTCCTTTCATTGAATCGGCGACATTGTCCATTCCACCCTTACCTATCAACATTCTCACATTGTGCTTTTTCAGAAGTTGAGGAGTCATTGCAGACATGCGTGCACTGGTGGTCGGGCCGGCTGCCACAGGTTGCCATATTCCAGGTTCCTTTTCCTGAATAAGAGGACCACAATGATAGATAGTAGACCCGTCCAGATCAAAGGGCATATTTTCCAGAGGGGTTTCCAGAATACGTTTATGAGCCTCATCACGGGCTGTGAGGACTTTGCCTGATATGTAAACTATATCACCAATTCTCAAGGGTGATATGTCCTCGATGGAAAGAGGGGTTTTCAGATGATATTCCATTTGCCATTACCTCCAATAACAGCTGTGGCATGCCTGTTGGCCCAGCACTGGATGTTGATAGCCACGGGCAGGGAAGCAGTGTGGCAGTGGGCTGTCCTGATATGTACCGCCAGAGCCGTCGTATCGCCACCTGTACCCATAGGACCAACTCCGAGGGAATTGACTTTTTTCAGCAGAGCATTTTCCTTTTCATCCATGTCATTTACCGGCTCCAGCAAAGCGCACTTGGCAAGCAGAGCGGCTTTGTCAAATGATCCACCAACACCAATACCCAGGATCACAGGCGGGCAGGGCTTTCCCCCGGCATTCCTGACGGTTTCAAGGACAAGACGGTCGATTGAATCACCTTCTGTGGGATTAAGCATTTTCAGTATGCTCATATTTTCCGAGCCTGCACCTTTGGGAACGGCTGTGATCCTCAATTCTTCTGAATTATTTAAATAATATTTTATATCCGGTAACCCATCTCCAGTATTATCCCCACTATTAATACGTGTCAGGGGATGTACGGCATTGGGCCGCAGAGGTACAGCAGATGTGGCCTTCATCACCCCCTCAATAAGAGCTTGTTCAATATCTGGAAGGGGTGAGAGTTTGCGGCCGATTTCCACAAAAAGAATGATAATTCCGGTATCCTGACATATGGGCACAGAATGTCTGCGAGCAATCCCTGTATTTTTCAGTATTGCCTGCAAATGGGAGCGTGCAATCTCACTGCTCTCCTCCTGCTCAGCGTTTTCCAGACAAGCAACCACATCATCAGGCAATTCAGTCTCTGCCCTTTGTATGGCCGAGACTGTTGCCTGCACAATGTCTTCATATTTTATTCCTGATTCCAAGAAAAATCACCTGCATTATAAAAAAAGGAAGATGACTACGCTGCATTATAATTTTCAGACCAGCTGTCACATTCCCTCTTCAAACTGGAATTTGTGCCTGTTCATTTTCATTATCTTTACAAGTGATAACATTACAGGTACTTCTACCAGTACACCTACTACAGTTGCCAGCGTTGCTCCTGAAGTTGCACCAAACAGTATTAATGTGGTGGCTACTGCCAGTTCAAAGAAGTTACTTGGTGCAATAAATGTAGAAGGTGCAGCTTCATAGAAGGGGATTTTCAGTCTTTTTGCAGCATAATAGCTGATTGCAAATATAAAATATGTTTGCACTATGATAGGTATAGCAATCAGGACAATATGTAAAGGATATTTGATTATCATTTCACCCTGAAGAGTGAAAATCAAGACCAGGGTTATAAGGAGTCCCGCGGGTGTAATCCATTCTATTTTATTGATGAGATTGTTTTCAAACCAGCTTAGGCCTTTGCTTTTAATGACATAATGTCTGGTTAACATTGCGAGGACGAGAGGGAGCGCTACATAGAATAGTACAGAATAGAATATGGTCAGTACAGGTATTGGGAAGTCAGTGGTCTGGCCAACAAGAAACGCTCCCAGGGGAGCAAACAATATCAATATAATCAGGTCATTTACAGAAACCTGTACAAGAGCGTAATTGATATTACCGTTTGCTAAATATGTCCATACCAGTACCATTGCGGTACAGGGTGCAAGTCCCAGTATAATTAAACCCGCAATATATTCCGCTTGAAGATTAAGCGGTATAAGACCAGAGAAAAATATACTGATAAATATCCAGGCAATTATGGTCATTGTAAATGGTTTGATTGCCCAGTTTACAAAAACGGTCAGATAAAGAGGTTTTTTATTTTCTTTCACTTTTAGTATTTCTTCAAAACTTATTTTTAACATGATGGGATACATCATGATCAAGAGGACGATTGCAATTGGAATAGACACATTTGCAATTTCATATTGACCAATTGTATCTGCAAATTTGGGGAACAGGGAACCTATTGCAGTACCCAGTACAATACAGATGGCTACCCATATGGACAAATATTTGCTGAAAAAATCAAGTTCTCTTTCTTCTTCCATTGTTTTCACCTGTTATCTGCAGGAATTAGCAATATTGGTTTGACAGTATTTCGGAGGAGGTTTTCGGCAGTACTTCCCAGAAGAATATCCTTTAATGATTCGGTTCCATGTGTGGTTATCATTATCAGGGTGATTCCCATTTCTTCTGCAAGTTCATCCAGTATTTTTGCAGGTTTGCCTTCCTTTACAACATAATTGACTACCAGCTTTTTCTCCAAATCATTACCGATCTCATAGAGTTTATCAAGACTTCCCTTTTTCTTATGTTCAAGTTGAGGCTTATTTTTTGCATTTTCTATAATATGTACAAAGACAACTTCATGGATGACATCTGTCATTTGCCGGAGCATATCAAGTATTTTACTTGAATTATCCGAGAAGTCTAACGGAACCATTACTTTTGAAAACTTTGCAGAACATGCCTTCGCATATAATTCTTCTTCACCGTTTTCAAGTTTATTGTATTTCTCAATGAGCAGAATCTTATCGGACCTTCGGGAAATATAGTTTGTAGTCCTGCCTGTAAGCTTTCCTTTTATAACTCCCGATGTGGTTGCACCCATAACAATACAATCTACGTTTTCTTCATCTGCAACTTTAATTATAGTTTTATTAACATCGCCTTCAACAACATGTGTGACTGTATCGATTCCCATTTCTTCCAGCAGTTGCTTGTATTCAGCAATTTTTTTCTTTGCATTTTCCTCGAACATGGGAGCAAGTCCCTGGGATTTAAAAATGTCCACAACATGCAACAATATAGCTTTCTTCAAGCCTGTGTTTTTCAATTCTGCAATACAGGAGAGCAGTTTCTCACTCTCAATCGTAAAATCAGTAGGTATAAGTATAGTTTGAATCATGTTTTCCCCAAATATTATCTACTTAATAGACAAGGAGATCTTGATATAATATCAGATATCTATTTACAATACGATAATTTATTGGAAATCGATGCTGACTCTTCCGGATTTCTTTGCCAGGGATTCAGACAGAATTCCCATTTCCATCCTGCACACATGTAATATTCCACAGGGCACAAGACAATTGGATGAGCAGTTCAATTCCTGGGCCTTTGATATCACATAATTGTCCTTGATATCAAGTGTCTGATCAATGGGTACTTCCATATGCGACATCTTTTTTATTTTAGCACAATCCGTTTCGATGTCAATAATTATGTTTTTTCCTTCCTTTTTCCCAACAACTTTATGTTCAAATCCACATATGCTTGAATTAATGGTAATTTCAGCCATTCTTTATCTCCGTTGTGTGACAACTAATATATCGAATATCGCTAGTTAATTGGTTGTTATTTCTTGTATATATATGTATTTCAACGAATTTTGAAATACCAGCATGTAAATAGATTTTTTGCGTGTACTTTAATTGATTCATCCTATTTTAAAGAAATTTTTATCTAAACCCTGTAGAGGTACAGACGATCTTGAAAGCTCTTTGGTTGATCGATTCAGTGTGGATAAAGGGGCTACATAAGTATCAAAGTCATGGAGAATTAATCATGACAGAAGAACTGAAATTTTGAAAATGTAAATATGAAATACTCACATAGTGTTATTTAAAATTAAAAACAACAACCTACAAAAATAAATGCAACAAAATACATTTACATTTCTGCCCTAAATGATTCTTGAAAACTGAGAAAATATAGCCGGTTAAAGAGGTAGTTGTTAAATGAAGTTAAAACATGTAAAATATGGATTGGTGCGAGAGGGGGGATTCGAACCCACGAACTCCTACGAGAATGGATCTTGAGTCCATCGCCGTTGGCCGCTTGGCTACTCTCGCACACTTTTTATTGCAGATTTGGTTTGACATTTTCCTGCAACCAGAATATGCAACCTCTAAATAACATGATTTTTTATAAATCTATCGCAGGAGACCTGTAATTGAGACAGCACCGACAACTTGCTAGCCATTCCAATAAGTGCCCTAAAAAGTACATTTTTTATTGCAAGCAGGGACACCTCAATACATCATACAAAATCTATTTTTGCAATAAGTTCCAGGTTCCATATACAGAGGTGGTTTCATGAAACATCCAATATTTCTTTTCCTTATCATTATAGTGCTTGTAGCAGGCTGTATTTCCAACACACCGCAGGAAACAGAAGATGGTGTGCAGGACAATGAGACAGAAACACTGGAATATGACGGTGTTGAACTTACACCGATTGAAGAGCAGCGCAACAATGGCATCAAGGGAACCCAGTATATTGATAGAGAGACCTACACACTCAAAATCAGTGGAATGGTAAATGAAACTACACATACAAGTTATGAACAGCTCGCCTCTTACCCGGCCGTTTCCAGGGTTGTGCCGCTTGACTGTGTAGAAGGCTGGCGCTTTACAGCACTGTGTACCGGTACAGACCCTGCTGGAAGAAGCCGGAGTCAGGACAGGGGTGAACACGGTTATTTTCTATTCAAAAGACGGTTATTCTACATCCCTTTCCCTGAATTACCTGATTGATAACAATATTATCGTTGCCTACAAACTTAACAACGTCACCCTCCCCCCGGGAAAGAGGTTTTCCCCTGCAACTTGTAGCAGAGGGAAAATATGGTTACAAATGGGCTAAATGGATTACCGGGATCGAGGTGACGGACGATGAGAATTATGAAGGATCCTGGAAAAGGCGTGGCTACAATAATGATGCAGATGTGGATAGCCCAAAGTTTCAATAATCATAAATGAATTTCAGAAATTGGAAGGAGACAGAGATATTAAGAATCGGGTGCAAACCATACAATTTGGGACTTTATGTATCTAAGCCTAAATACCTCCGCCTTACTCTTCCAGAATTTACAATCAATCCTCTGTTGCGTTTATACTTCTACAATATAATATACAGAGTATATAGAATAAATATATCACAGAACCACAGGTCAGAACCAATTGTACCTGACATATACTGATACTACCGGATAAGTCTGCAATTTTCGGGAAATAAACTTTTTAAATAGAAACCCTGTCTATTATTAACGATGGGAAAAAATGAGACTAACGATGAGCAAATCTGTGGCTCTCTTGATAAAAACAAAGAAATCGTGCTGAAAGTCGCCAGAGAAGGCTGGAATCCTGTTATAATAGATAAGCACTGTACAGATGATTATCTGATGCATTATGGCGGAGAAAAGCTGGACCGAGAAAATCTCAAGGAATTCATGGGTGCCATACACCATGCCCTTCCAGACCTCCATTTTGAAATAGAAGATATAATAGCTGAAAATGACAAGGTTGTTACACGCTGGAAGGCAGAAGGGACCCATAAAAAAACATTTCAGGGTGTGTTTCCTACAAACCGTAAAGTTAGTTTTACAGGCATAACCATAAGCAGGGTAAAGGATGAAAAGATTGCCGAGGACTGGGAAGAAGTAGACCAGCTCAATTTCACCCAGCAGTTTGGTGTCTATCCCGACAATATATAATTTATTCTATAGCAGGCTACACTATCCTTTGCCCATTTGATTTTAATATAAAAAGATATTAATTCAACCACCTAATCATCACTGGCATAACCATCGGAGAATTCAATTGGACACTACTAACCTCATATTGGCGATATTTTTAGTATACTGGGCTGCAGTTGCCTATCTTAACAAAAAGGGAGTACTGGAAAAGTACAACATATCCGCATACGGCCCCATACTCATGATCAGAACTGTCAGGGGGCTGGCTCTTCTGGATAAACTTGCAAAACCCCGCCGTTACTGGAGAGTATTTGCAAATACCGGCATTGTGCTAATGTTCATAGGCATGTTTGCCATGCTTTTTATTGTCATTCTTTCAGATATCGCGCTTATTTCTTCCCTTACAGAGAATGCAATGCCTCAACCTGGGAAATTCAACGAGGCCCGCAATGTATTCCTGATTCCGGGAGTCAACGAATTTATTCCGCTTACCTGGGGCATCATTGCCCTGGTAATAACACTGGTGGTTCATGAATTTGCCCATGCCATTCTTGCCAGGGTAGAAGATATCAGGGTAAAATCCATGGGAATACTTTTTGCCCTGGTGCCTATTGGAGGATTTGCTGAACCCGATGAGGAGCAACTTTTCGGGGAAGGGAAAGACGAATTTGGAAGTCCTGCAATAAATGAGAAAAAGGCCACCAGAAACCAGCGTGCACGCATCCTGGCCGCCGGAGTGATGTCCAATTTTGCAGTGGCTCTGATTGCTTTTGTTCTCTTTTTCGGACCAGTACTGGGGGCTGTAGCTCCTATGAGCGACACAATGGTAGTGGATGTTAAAGAAGACTCTGTAGCTGATATTGCAGGTATTGAAAAAGGAATGGTAATTACCGGCATCGATGACAGGGAAGTACGTTATGCCAACGATGTTGTAGCCTATTTGAACAAAACAGAAACCGGTTCCACGGTCACCTTGAAGGCAGCCAAAGACCGAGAGATAAGAGAGTATGAACTGAAAGTAACCGACAGGCAGGATACCGGAGATTTTGGGATATATATCAATGATATTGTAGATGGTTCACCTGCAGAAAGAAGTAATCTTGAAAAAGGGATGTTTTTACTTTCTATCAATAATGTTACTACCCAAACTCCTGAAGAATTTGTCAATTTCATGAATACCACAACTGCAGGCCAGGAAGTGGAAATTAAGGTGAAGAAACCCGAGGGAGAAATTAAAAAATACACCCTGACACTGGGCCAACATCCTGATGGCACTTCCGAAAAAGGCTTCCTGGGAGTTTATTATGGCACAGATGGGGTGAAAAACCTACCTATAGGAATTACCATAGGCGAGTATCCGGCCCATGAATATCTGGATATGCTCAAAAGCCTGCCTTCCATGCTCACAGGTGTAGCGGGCTGGGTGATTCTGCTGGGTTTGCCGATAATCGGATTTGCAGGGGAAGGATTCCCGGGATTTAGTGGTACTTTTGCCCAGTTCTATGAACCTGTTGGATGGGGTGAGCCTCTCGGTGTAGGAATTTTCTGGATTGCCAACAGCCTTCTCTGGATTGGATGGCTGAACTTCTATGTAGGCTTATTCAACTGCCTTCCGGCTGTCCCGCTGGACGGAGGACATGTATTCAGGGATTATCTCCAGTCATTCCTCAAACGATTTACAGGGGATGAAATCAAATCAACCACCCTTGCAGGAACCATAGCAGGCACATTTACGATCTTTATCATATTGTCCTTTGTCCTGATGATATTCGGACCCTACATGGTCCATGGTTTCTAAACACAGGAAGGATGAAAATGAAATTGCCGGCTATGTGGAGACGATCACTGTACCATTACCTGGGTATTTCCCTGGCAGTGGTAATCATATATACGATCGTCTTTCTTTTGCTGGTAAATTATGAAGGGCAAACGCAGTTTTCTAATCCTGTAGATGCTCTATATTGGGTAATTACAACTACCACTACTGTAGGTTACGGAGACATTGTATTAACAAGTCCAATTGGCAAATTTTTTACCATCTTCGTAGAATTGAGTGGTGTAGTCATGGTATTTGGTATTTTGATTACTTTTGTCATAACACCGTGGTTTGAAAAAGCCCTGAACATGCCCCTTCCAACAAAAGCGCCGGACTCCTTTTCTTCCCATATAATCATTTGTGGCTACAACCGGTTAATGGAAACGCTTATAGATGAACTTGAGGAGCAGAAAGTCAATTTCATAATCATTGAAGACAATGAAGAGATACTTCGAAGCCTTATTGAAAAAAAGCTACCATGCATATACGGTAAAGCCACAGATGATGAAACACTGGAAAATGCCAGGGTTGGCAATGCTCGCTTTTTGATAGCAAATCGCTCTGATGAAGAAAACGCCAGTATTGTCCTTGCCGCTTCCAGTCTTGCAGATGTTCACATAATAGCAGTAGCCGAAGATTCAGCAAATATCAAATACCTCAAATATGCAGGTGCAAATCGTGTAGTTTCCCCAAAGCTTGTACTTGGCAGGTTCCTGGGAAAAAAAGCACTGGACCCTTATGTAATG
This sequence comes from Methanohalophilus sp. WG1-DM, assembly GCF_004104135.1. Classification (NCBI taxonomy): domain Archaea; kingdom Methanobacteriati; phylum Methanobacteriota; class Methanomicrobia; order Methanosarcinales; family Methanosarcinaceae; genus Methanohalophilus; species Methanohalophilus sp. WG1-DM. The sequence goes on from NZ_RRBA01000003.1 coordinate 62,159, forward strand.
GGTCTTGGTGGTGCAACTACATTCCTGGATAAATACAGCATTGTAGAACTTCCCGTATACCCTGCAAGCCAGCTTGTTGGCAAATCATTCAACGAAGCTAATATCCACAAGAAAACAGGAGCGAATATAATAGGAGTAAGGAAAGAAGGTAAATTGTTCCTGAAAGTTGAGGATGAAGAAATAATTAAAGAAAATACTGTACTGCTTGCAACCGGTACAATGGAACATTTGAGTGAATTAAAAGATCTTACAAAATGATAGGTGATCTGGAATGCAAATGGGCCATATAATCGTTCTTGGATACGGGGATGTAGGTAAAAGAATTGTAGAAGTACTTGACGAGAACGACATCCCTTTTGTCATTGTTGATTCAAAAGAAGGGCTTTTCCCAAGACCTGATTTTGAATATATAGTGGGTAATGGTACGGAAGAAGAGGTACTCAAAAATGCAGGTATTGAGAATGCCTCTACAGTGATAATTTGTCTGAATCAAGATACAGATATTATTTTTGCCACTCTTATCTCCAGAGGGTTGAATCCGGAGTCCACAATATATTCCAGAGCAAATTCAGTAGAATCCATTGACAAAATTTACAAAGCAGGAGCGGATTACGTTGCTTCCCTTTCTATAGTTGCCGGCCAGATGCTGGCAAAAATAACTTCTGTTTGTTATGGGACCGGAGGATACTGTCCGATAGAAGACATAATGCTTTATGAAGGAATTGAAATTGAGCGTCATGTCGTGGGTAAGAATATGGAGAATAAGACAATCGGCGAACTTGACCTCTATAATACTCTAGGATGCCGTGTAATCGGCTATATGCAAGGAGATAAGAAAAAGATAGAAGAACTGGATGATGTAGTACTTGAAAAGGGAGATGTCATATCTGTTGTAGGCACACGTGAGGATATTGCCCGCTTCAAAGAAAGATACAAAGATGTAAAGGACAAGTAAGATATAATGGCTGTAGATCCCTTTCTTCTTACAATCCTAATCCTGGGACTTTCCTCCATTTTTGCATTATTGGGAATTGGGGGGGCAGTAATATATGTACCCCTTTTTTACTGGATGGGCATTGACCTGAGAATAGCAATCCCGCTTGCCCTTCTACTCAATGTGACCACAGCCGGTTCAGCTTCATTTACATATCTGAAAAAGAAAATGATAGATTTTCATACTGCAATTCCTTTCCTTATCTTTTCCGTAATCGGAGCACCGATTGGAACACATATTGGCATGAGAGTTTCTGAGGAGACAATTCTCTTTATTTTCAGTGTTGTAATCGTTCTTGTCGGATTAAGCATGCTCATTAATGGCAAAAAACAAGCACATATAGCAGAACCAGCAACCCACAGGAGACTGTTTTTGGGATCACTTGTGGGTATTGGGGTAGGAATATCTGCGGGAATGCTGGGTATCGGAGGGGGAACTTTCGTGGTGCCCCTGCTCCTTGGTCTTGGATACGGAATAAGGGAGGCACCTGCCACTTCATCGCTAATTGTAATGATCTCTTCACTGTCCGGCCTTCTCTCCCACCTTAACAATATAGAAATTTCTGTTACTACCATGATACTATTTGCGACTGCCTCACTGATTGGAAGCCAGTTTGGCTCCCGGATTATGTATACCTCAAAATGGAATCTAGAAACCCTTTCCAGAAAATATTTCAAAAAAATATTCGGATTGATGCTTATAGTAGTTGCTGTATTGTTGCAATATCGTATCAGTTTCTAAATGCCGCTATAGAAAAGTTTAATAGAGGTTATCACTATGATAAGGCTGCTTCCTGCGGGCCCGTGGGGTAGCCAGGATATCCTGATGGGCTTCGATGTTACCTAGAAAGGTGCGAAGATACCCATTGACTCGTGTTCGAATCGCGGCGGGCCCGTTCTTTTTTAGATCGTAATTGAACCTCAGTTACTCATTCCAGGTTTATTTCAAAACCTACAACAGGTTGTCCAAGCCCGAAATTGAGTATGACTTGCGGATGAATTTCTCCCATCACACCTACTTTAATACCATTTACCAGGATATCTGCTCTCCTGCCTTCAATAAATGCAGGGTCTTCTGATGGCTTGACTGAATAAGGGATATTTCGCTCCATCATCATTGAATCAACAATTTCTCTTATTTCCTCGAAATTTGCCAGTGCATGGATAGACATAGCTGCCAGATGCAGTTTATTTGCACAATTTACGATTGCCTCACCGACCTCAAATATGCGCTGAGGTAGTTCATGATGCTGGTTCAGGGAAAGAATTTCCAGCTGGTTGGGCAGGAGGGTCGTGCGTATCATTGTCTGGTCTTCACTGATGGGATGCATTACAAATGTTACATCTTCTGTATGTGGCCTTCTCATATTATCAAAATGCACCTTCTCACTGGTAAGAGTGAATGGCATCACTTCAGAATATCCCAGCCCGACCATAATTTCCCTGATATCATCCTGCATCAGGGAAAGGGGATGTGCTTTCCCGATTGTGGAAGTAGATGGAAATATTGCTTCAATATTGTCAAAACCTACCGAAATTGCAATGTCTTCAATTATGTCATAATTATGGAGGATATCTGCCCTGTAGGGAGGAATTTCTATCTCCACTGCATTGGTGCCTGCAGGTGATGCTGCATAACGCATTCTTCTCAAATGACCTGCTACTTCCTCTGATGTGAAGTCCATACCAACAAGGGATTTTACTTCATCCATTGAAATAATACGTTTTTCCGGTGAGAGATCAGGAGTGATCTTTGATTCCCCATCGGGATTATTAATCTTAACTGATTCAATCCGGCCTCCACGATCGGCTAGTGCAGCCACAACAATGTTGAGGGCTGTATAAACTTCGCCACTCAGGCCTGTTACATCTATGAAAATATCGGTGGTATTTTTGTTCACCATGGTTAGTGTTCCGTTAATTATAGGTGGGAAGGAAAGCACCTGATCATCAGCATCAAGTATAAGGGGATATTTGGAATAGCCTTTAAGGAGATGGGCAAAACGTGTGCCCTTTGGGTGCTTTTCAAGAATGTCGGCCAGGTTCATGGGTTCGGTGAAATCGAGAGGAACAAAATCCACTGATGGGTCGCCACCAATATACTTGAAAGGTGGTTTGACCCCGGAGAGATCATGAACCCCGATTGACACTTTCTTACGGTCTCTGCCCAATCCCCAATGCAGGGATTCCTGCAGATCCATCAGGGATTTTATTGAGGATTCGGTGAATTTGACTCCGCGGACAATAGCACAAGCAAGCACAGGACGGATACTCTTTATATCGTTGTCCAGAAATATTTCAACATCTGAATCGTTAATATTATATTTTACAGGCCCTGTTTCAATATCCATAAAACCCCGCATTGCTCTGGAAACACCTTCAACACTATATAGATCGGGACGGTCGGGGAAGAATTCGATATCAATGGATTTGTCTTCAAGACGTTCGATATCTGCTCCGATCATGGGAACCCTATCTATTATGCTATCCCGGTCAGTACCTGTAAGTTTCTCAAGGTCTTCATAATCCAGTGTTATAATGGGCATGGGGATCTTCCGTAAAGTTGGTTTGTATGCTTGGAAAATGGGTATCTAAGATTTAATGTTTTTCATGGATAGAAGGAGAATATTATCCATAACTATAATAATGATTATAATATTATTACTGATATATATGTACGCTGCATATAGGCTCATAATACCCATAAATAATAATTGATTTCCGGTGACAAAATGAGTGATGAAGATTCCGTAAAAAGGGGTATGGATTATTCAGGCAAGGGAGATAATTCAAAGAACAATAAAAGCTCATCCACTGGCAAGCGAGAAGGACCGGGAGTAATAGAACCAAAACTTTTCAAACCCGGCTCCTTCCGTAAAAAAGAAAAAACTTCTCAAAAAGATACCTTGTTTGTTAAAGAAAAAAAGGATGAAATTATTTTCTCACCTTCCAAAGGTGAAAAAATCATAAGTAGAGAAAATCCATCTGCAAACGAAAATAATGAAGAGCAAAGAATACTATCAGGTGGAGAATCAAATACTTCCGATTCTAAAGAGGATTTGCCAAATATATTCACTCCACATCCAGAAAACGAAACTGCTGACAAAAATATTGATGAGGTACAGAAAAAAACAAATGAAGCCCTTGACACAGAAGACCTAAATGACAACGATATGATGAAAACGTCTTTATCTCAAACTCCTACTGCCACTGATAATACGGAAAATTTACAAGAGGATGAACCAAAAGGAGAAAATAAAGAATCAGGCGAAGAGACTGATTCACAAACTAAAATAAAGACAAGTTTTAAAAATATTAATTTCATCCAGAAAATACGTAATCTCCTCGAAAGAGAAATCGAACCAATAGAACAGTATGACCCTGCTATCCATGGCCCCATTACATATTTTGAAGGGATAGCAAATTATGAAGAAATTGAGAGATATTGGCTTGATGAGCCATTTTGTTTTGTAGTCATTCTTTATAATGAACTCCTCAATGATTATCTGTACCAGATAGTAGAGCCAAAATTGGATGAATTTGAAGAAGTCTTCCTGACAGAGATAAAAGATCGTCTGCGTGATGTTTTACTCGTGGAAAATATTGACAGGCAGGCGGACAAAGAAAAGATACTGGAAGAGAAGATACTGATCATCCTTACGGATTATGCTATTAAATTTACCCCCCTTATGCTGGGAAAAATCATTTATTATATAAAAAGAGATTTTGTCCGACTGGGAAAAATAGATCCACTGATGTATGACGAAGGGATAGAAGATATATCAGGTAACGGACACGACAAGCCTATTTTTCTCTACCACAAGAAATACAGCAATATTTCCACCAATATCTACTTTGAGGAAGATGAACTCAATTCCTTTATAGTCCAGCTTGCTCAAAAAAGTGGTAAACATATATCTGTAGCCGAACCAATGATAGATGCCACAATGCCTGATGGGTCCCGTATCCAGATGACTCTGGGTACAAGTGTAACCACTCACGGCAGTACTTTCACCATTCGTAAATTCAGTGAAACTCCTATTACACCAATTGACCTTCTTGAGTGGGGCACCTTCTCTTCGGCAGGAATGGCATATCTGTGGTTGTGTATTGAAAATAATAAGAGCCTAATATATGCTGGAGGGACGGCTTCAGGTAAGACTTCATCATTGAACGCAGTCTCCTTATTCATTCCTGAAAAGGCAAAAATCGTTTCCCTTGAGGATACAAGGGAACTTAAATTGCCGCATATTAATTGGATACCGGGAGTTACCAGGGATTCATTTACAGCAGATGAAAGGGGAGCTGTTGATATGTATGACCTGCTTAAGGCGGCTTTGAGGCAAAGACCGGAGTACCTGCTGGTAGGTGAGGTCAGAGGCAAAGAAGCACTGACATTGTTCCAGGCGATGTCTACAGGCCATACCACATTTTCCACCATGCATGCTGATTCGGTGTCATCGGCAATTCACAGGCTGGAAAATCCTCCTATAAGTGTACCCAGGAATATGATCCAGGCTCTTGACATAATGAGTATTCAGGCACAGACATTTTCAGCAGGTAAACGTGTCAGGAGAAACCTGAAGCTTGTGGAGATCACCGACATAGATCCAAATACCCGCAATATTCGAACCAATGACATATTTACGTGGGATTCATCTGCTGATTCCTTCAGGCATACCGGTAAATCCAAAGCATTGAACGATATAAAACTACAAAGGGGCTGGAAAGAAGAAGATATAAAGCGAGAACTGCAAACCCGGCAAAATATACTTGAATATATGCTGGACAATGGTATCCGGGATTTCAAAGAGATTGCTACCATCATTAAAGAGTACCAGGCAACACCTGAAAGGACCCTTACCAGATTTGGAATGGATCAATAAATGGTGGGATAAACTTGGATGGATCAAAAGATGGAGAAGATGACGCCACAGTTGAGCCCAATGTAATAAGGGAATCTACGAATCCTGTCAATAAGACATCCCGCCTGCCTCAAACCAATAAAATATCGCACAAACAAAAAATAATAAATTCTTCCAGGCATCTGAAGACACGTTTCAAATTAAATGGAACAAGCAATTCAGAAAAAGATTATGGTCAAATTCTTTTTGAACTTGCCAGAAAAATTCCTTTTGCCCTTCTGGGAGAGAGGGTAAAGGAAAAAGGTGACAGGTATTCAAGTCTCCAGCTCCAGCTAAAACAGGCACGAATTCCTGTGTCTTATGAAATGTATGTATCAGCAGGGATATTTTATTCTGTTGTTGCCGGGGTTTTCGGGGCTTTGCTGGGACTTTTATGCGCATACCTCATAGTCACAGTCATAGGATTACCCGATCAGCTAACCGGCATCCAGATCAATTCATCGTTTGTATGGTTGCTGGCTTACAGGGATATTATAGTAGGTTTTTTTATTGTTATTTTCCTGGCACTTGTGTTGGGAGGTATAACTTATGTCCTTTTCATGTTTTATCCTGCATTCCAGGCTGGCGAGAGGAAAAATAATATCGATCAACAACTCCCCTATGCAGTAACTTTTATGTATGCATTAACAAGGGGCGGGATGAATATCCTGGATGTATTCAAAGCCCTTGCAAAAGCGGAAGATACCTATGGGGAAGTGGCTGTCGAAGTCGATACCATTGTAAAGGATATGGAATATTTCGGCAACGACATCAGAACAGCACTGACAAATATATCCAGTACTACCCCTTCAGACAGGTTTCAGGATTTGATATACAATCTTGTTACAATTATAGATAGTGGAGGAGATATTGCAAAATATTTCCAGGATAAATCAGACCAGTACTTGCAGAAAAGTATGGTGGACCAGAAAGGTTTCCTGGAAACACTGGCATTGCTTTCTGAATCATATGTAACCGCATTTGTGGCCGGCCCACTGTTTATCATAATAATGGGAATCATGATGATAATTATGGGTTCCGGCTCAAAATCAATGGTATATGCAATCATATATGCTGTCCTACCCATCGGTTCCCTAATGTTTGTTGTTATGATCAGCATAATAACACCTGGCGAGCTCGGGGAACCAAAGTTACTCAAGACCAATGATACATATGATCATGGAATTCCCGAAGTACCTCTACACCTCCAGCCTGTTTATGACGAAAAGGGGGATGTTATAGATGAAAAAGAGGAAAAAGTACAAAAACGCGGATATTTTGAAAGTTTCATTAAATCAAAAAAAGGCCTTCAGTATAAGAAATATATAAAGAATCCTTTAAAGCCAATGCTGGAAAAGCCCGAATATACACTGGTTATAACGGGTCCGATTGGTGTATGCATAATAATAATTCCTCTCCTGCTCAATATGAATGATGGAGGATTACCCTCCGGGATAATTGATTTTATTGATGATTATCTTGTATTTGGATTTTTTGCAGCAGTTGTTCCCCTGACAATATTCTATGAGAAGAAAAACCGGCGCAAGAAGAAACTGGAACAAAATATTCCTGACCTGTTGAAAAAACTGGCCAGTACTAACGAGACCGGGATGACCTTACAGGATTCAATAAAGCTTATGTCAAGAAAGGAAACTGATACTCTCAGTAAGGAAATAAAAAAGGTATGGAGGGATATTTCCTGGGGAGTAAACATAAATGACAGTCTTATCAGGTTTGCAAACCGACTGAGGACCCAGGTTGTGGCAAGGTCATTTACCCTTATTACCAAGGCCAATGAGTCCAGTGGAGATATAGGTCAGGTTTTACTCGTAGCATCCCGTGATGCATCATCTGAACAGGATATGAAACGGGAACGTTCAATGAGCATGATGATTTATATAGTAATTATCTACATTGCTTTTTTTGTTTTTGTAGGTGTGATCTATGTAATATCCACTACCTTCCTGACAGAAATGGCATCTGCAGGTGCGAAAATGGCTTCTTCGGGAACACAGGCAAGTTTCCTTTCGAGTTTTAACCTGGATGAGTATACGAGATTGTTCAAACATGCCTGTCTGATACAGGGACTGAGTTCCGGCCTGATGGCAGGTGCAATGGGTGAAGGGAAAGTCCTCGCCGGATTGAAACATTCAATAGTGATGATGACAATTGCATATGTTATCTTTACTTTATTTATATGAAGATGAGGACAACTATGAAAATTGCAGGAATTGACGAAGCTGGCAAAGGACCGGTAATCGGACCAATGTGTGTTGCCGGTGTTATTATGGATGAATCAAACATAAACGCCCTGAAGAATCTGGGTGTGGCAGACTCAAAAAAACTGTCTCCTAAAAAAAGGGAAAATCTCGCCCGCCAAATACGTAAATATGCAGAAGGGATATTTATTCAGGAAATCGAAGCCTGCCAAATAGATGAGTTACGCAACATAATGAGCATGAATGATATCATGATAAGAGGGTTTTCTAGTGTCCTCGAAAACCTGAAACCCGATCTGGCATATGTAGATGCTGCAGATGTAAACGCAGAAAGGTTTGGCAAGAAACTTCTTGCTGCATATGAAAATAAACATGAAGGAGAAAAAAAACTGGAAATTGTTTCCGAGCATCGTGCCGATGACATATACCCAATAGTATCTGCAGCCTCCATTATTGCAAAAGTCAGAAGAGACGAGCTTATAGGAAATATCAAAGAATCTATCAATGAAGATTTTGGAAGCGGTTATCCATCAGATCCCAAAACCAAAAAATTCCTTCAGGAATGGATGGATAAAAATGGGAATTTACCCGATTTTGTCAGGCATTCCTGGAAAACCGCTGCAAAACTAAAAGCAAGCAGATGATTATTTCCAGCCGGCTTCAACCATCGACTTAAACATCAAAAGACCATCATCAGAACCTATAATTGTCTCCGATGCTCGTTCGGGATGTGGCATCATACCCAGTATATTACCCATTCTATTTGTGATGCCTGCAATGTTATTACGTGAACCGTTTGGGTTGACAGCTTCGGTTGGATTGCCTTTTTCATCTACATATCTGAATACAACCTGTTTATTATCTTCCAGCTGCTGCAGGGATATGTCATCGTGGTAGTATTTGCCATCCTTATGGGCAATCGGGATGCGGATTACCTGACCCTTTTCATACATTGAAGTAAAATGTGTATTCGTATTTTCTACCTTCAGGTATGACCATTCACATTTGAACTTGGGATAACTGTTTGTTGTAAGGGCTCCATCCAGCAGCCCTGACTCAGTAAGTATCTGGAAACCGTTGCATATTCCCATAACTGGCTTGCCATTGTCAGCCAGTTTTCTCACAGATTCCATGATAGGTGTTCTTGAAGCAATAGCACCTGATCTCAAATAGTCACCATATGAGAAACCACCCGGGATTACAACAGCTTCATAGCCATCGAGTTTCTCTTCTTTATACCAGACAAGTTCGGCATCAATTCCAAGTACATTCTGCAAGACATGCAGGACATCATTATCACAATTACTCCCACCGAACTGTATGATGGCAACGGTCATTCTATTTCCCTCAGGTCAATCGAGTAATCGTGAATTATAGGGTTTGCAATCAGTTTCTGGCACATTTGGTCAACAAGTCCGCGTGCATTTTCTTCTGATTCTGCATTAAGTTCAATCACATACCTTTTGGTGCTTTTAACACTCTCTGTATTATAACCCAGGTGTCCCAGAGCACGCTTGATAGTAGTTCCTTCAGGGTCCAGCATACCGGCCTTTAGATTGATGGTGACTTCTGCCTCATATAGCATATTAATCCTCAGCTGTGATTGTAAAGAAATCCAACCCTAGACATAAATGATGTGTTATATAATCTCTTCTATAGACGCTGTTTTGCCTCCATAACCCGCTGTATAAAAGTAATATGGGTCAGGATTGCAATAAGTGCAAGTGCTTGCAGGAGGAAACCTGAAAGTGCGCCGAGTATCAGAATTATAATTCTTTCAGATCTTTCTGCCACCCCTATATCAAGTTTGGATGCACCTGCTGCTTCGGCACGGGCGCGTGTGTAACTGACAAGATATGAGCCGATCATTGCAAAGATACACCAAATCCATCCTTCTATAAAAAATCCGGTACCTTGAATTGTGTTGTTTACAAAACCATAAATCAAACCTGCGAAAACAATAGCATCTGCATAACGATCACATACCGAATCAAGTACCCCTCCAAAAGCCGATGTTGTACCACTGGCACGTGCAACGGCCCCGTCTAAAACATCAAGTACCCCTCCAAGAATTAAAAAAAGGGCACCATATAAAAGATAGCCTTTTGCGAATTCGAAAGCTGCCAGAAAACTTACAAAAAGCCCAAGATATGTGATTACGTCGGGGGAGAAGGGGATTCTGGATGCAAATGGCAATACATAATGACGTATGGAGTTTTTTAAATTACCAAGTATTTCCATCCCTCTTCATAAATTGGTAGTATCCAAGTATTTCCATCCCTCTCCATAAATTGATAGTATAATCGTAGAGATATTGGGATTCCACATATATAAAATTAAACACAAATAATGGTACTTAGTAATTGGATGTTTGTTTTTTTTGCTGATTAAGCAGGGATATAGCCTTTTTCAGGTAATTTTTTGCTTCTTCACATTCAGGATCAAGATTTAATACATGAGAAAAACATCGTGTTGCTTCACCATATGCCCCTTTTAAGAAATATGATACACCCCTACAGTTCCACAAAATAGTCCTCTTTTCAGCAGAATCAGTTTCCCTGATATTAATATGTCCATAACAAATAAGGGCTTCATCATATTTCTTTATAGTACACAACATCATTCCTTTATTCAGCCATGCATTATCATAATCTGGATCAATCTCGGTAGACCTGTCAAAGCATTCAATCGCTTTTTCTGGCTATTTCAACTAGGAATAAACTATGCCTTTATTGTACCAAATATCGGGATTATTCCCATTAAGTTCAAGAGCATTATCAAAACAACGAATAGCTTCCTGATATTCTGTCAGATCGCTGTGGGCGATGCCTTTGTTCGTCCATACAAGGGCAATCGCTTCATCATCCCAGATCAAAGAATCTTTTTCCACTTCGAGAACGCGTGAGTAGCAGCGAATCTTGTCTTCAGGATATTCGGCGTGAAAACCAAGCTGAAACCATTTTTCTGCCGCCATTTCTTCCATTTATAGTATACTCCTGACTACGCCAGATATTAAGTATAAGTACAAATATAAGGTTATTCGAAGTATAAAATACTTATTATCTATTACATATAATCATCCAAAAAGGACATCACGAAAGTTCAACTTTATAGAATTTACAACCATAATCATTGTTGAACCATATATCCACTGCAGTCTATTATCATACTTTTCTGAGATACTGACGTGATAGAACTGGCAAATTTATATCCTGCGCCTTTCTTACAGGAAATTGTGGGGAAATAGAAAACTATAAATTTTTTGGCTCCATTATATAAAGCAAAAATGGAATTATGAATAGACATTCAATCACTGATTCGACTTTAAGAGGGAGAGAATCAGGATAAAAAATATATTCATAGTACAAAACATCATCCATAAATGGGGGGGAATTAAATGGATTTTCATCAGGAGGATATTACTACAATACATGATTTTTGCATTGATGTCAATAAACTTGAAGAAAAAATTAAACAACTTGAACAAAAACGACCTGCTTGCCTGATCATACCGATATTATACGAGGAAGTCGAAAAACTTCCTCTCCAGCAAATCGTGGAGGCACTAAATAAATGCGACTGTATTAAACAGATAATTATTCCAATGGCAGCTGATAATCCTGAACAATACCGAAAAGCTGCACAATTTTTCAGCCAGTTAAAAACCGACCATATGCTCATATGGTGTAATGGCAAAAGGGTCCAAAAAATCATTGATGATATGAAAGAGATTGATCTTGACCTTACAGGGTTCAGGGGTAAGGGCATGGATGCCTGGCTGGGCCTGGGTGTTGCCAGCCTGAATTCTTATGCAATTGCCCTGCATGATGCGGATATTGTCAATTACACATCTGCCATTCCTTTAAAGCTTTTTTATCCCATAGTCAGTCGTGATCTGAATTTCTTTTTCAACAAAGGTTATTATGCAAGGATAAACCAGGACAAAAAAACTATGCATGGACGTGTTTATCGTCTTTTTGTCCAGCCCCTTATGAATACCCTGCACAAAGAACGTTGGTGTGATTCAGATATCCTGGACTATTTCAGATCTTTCCGCTACACCCTCTCCGGCGAATTTGCAATGACAAGCGATCTTGCACTCAATATAAGAATCCCGGCAGACTGGGGACTTGAAGTCGGATTACTTGCAGAAGTCTACAATAATGCCACTTTCAAGAGAGTATGCCAGACAGATCTTGGGTTTTACGATCACAAACACAAAGAACTTGGTCATGACCGCACTGAAGGCCTCTGCAAGATGACCGGCGATATTTTCTCAACGCTTCTACGTATAATCACGGAATCATCAACCACCCCCATATCCCATTCACTCTTGCATAGTATACAGGTGAAATATAAGAGAAGGGGGCAGGACATTATAAGAAAATATTATACTGATGCCCTTTTCAATGGCCTCAACTTTAACCGTCATGAAGAGGAAACCTATGTGGATATGTTCTCAAAGGTCATCATGAAATCCGGGGAAGAATATATTGATAAACCCCATAATATGCTGTTGCCAGACTGGACAAGGGTTCTCTCCGCAATACCTGACCTAAGGGAACAAATCTGTTATGCAGCACGCGAGGATGCCAGGGAATTTTATGGTAACGTTTTTTGAGAATTAGATGAAAGATTGAAAAGGTTTAAATAACAAATACAGCGCAATATCATTGCCATAATATCCCAGAAAGTAGCAGACATACCACCTTTTTACGTTATGGAGGTACTGGAGAGGGGCCAGCAGCTCGAAGCAGAGGGGAAAAGTATTATTCATCTGGAGATTGGAGAACCGGATTTTTCCACTGCTCCCCATATATGTGAAGCTGCCCATATGCCCTCGATGCCTGCAATACCAACCTACACACATAGTCAGGGGATACCCGAACTCAGAGAGGTAATCACTGACGACTACAACACACGTTTCAACCTAGACCCTTCAGGTAGTTATCACTTCTGGTACAAGCCCTGCCCTTATGTTGAGTTTCATGGCGCTTGTTGATGAAGGGGTAAAGGTAGCGATGTCCAATCTATGCATGTTATCCCAATTTCGTCAAAGCCATTGGAGGCAAGGCAGTCCTTGTTTCTACAATGGAAATAAGTTTACCGGGAATTCACTTGAATTCAGCAGGCAGATTCTGGAAAAAACCGGAGTTACCACATCGGGTATCGACTTTGGGTCCGGTGGAGAAGGCCATGTGATATTCTCGTATGCCAACAGTTTAGGAAATATCGAAAAAGGAATGAAATACTTGATGCTTTCCTTAACGGGCAATTTTGCTTTTCTGGCGCTTACGCAGCATCTTTTCAGTTTCGATCACAAAGAACACAGAACTGGCGATTATTACTATAATTACCCAGTCAACCAACCTTAAAGGTACTGTGTCAAGGATACCATTAATCAATGGGTTATAGGTTATCAGCAACTGTAGCAGGACAACCACAATCACCCCGGCCAACATTGCCATGTTAGAAAATAGCCGGCCAAATGTATTTTCATAAATGGATTTTGAACTGAAAAGATAGAAGATCTCAAAGAATACAATGGTATTCAACGCAATGGTCTGTGCTGTAGCTACCGGGGTTTTCTGGTTGTTAATCTCAAAGAAGAACAAAAGGAATGTTGCTGTTACCATCAGCAGGGCAACTAAAACAATTCTTTGCTTGATAACCGGCAGTAAAAGTGGCTCTTCGGGAGGGCGTGGATGTCTTCTCAATAACAAGGATTCCTTCGGTTCAAAAACGATGGGTACACCCAAACCGATTGCTGTTACAGTATTAATCCACAATATATGTAGAGGCAATAGAGGAGGATTGGTAATTCCCAGCAGCACTGCAGCCATTACAGCAAGCCCCTCGGCAGCATTGGTGGGCAGCATCCATAAAATAACCTTCTGGATTTTGTCGTAAACATCCCTGCCTTCCTCCACAGCATTTACAATGGAAGCAAAATTGTCATCCGCAAGCACCATGTCCGAGGCTTCCTTGGCAACCTCTGTACCGGATTTGCCCATTGCAACTCCTATATCTGCCCTTTTGAGGGCTGGTGCATCATTTATCCCGTCTCCCGTGACGGCCACAACCTCTCCCTGCTCCTGCAGCAACCTGACAATACGAGATTTATTTTCCGGGGAAGTACGCGCAAAGACAGAAACATATTCTAATTTTTCATGCAGGTGCTCATCCGACATGCTATCAAGTTCTGAACCTGTAAGTACACCTTCTGTGGTTATACCGAGTTGATTTGCGATACTGTGACCTGTGAGTCCATGATCCCCCGTTATCATGATTACACGGATACCGGCTGTTTTGCATTTTTTGATAGCATCCCTGACCTCTTCCCGGGGGGGATCACGCATTCCCTGCAACCCCAGAAAAATAAGATCGTCAATATCCTCTTCCTTTACTTCTTCCCTGTCAGATCCCACTTCCCGGTATGCCATGGCAATAACACGCAGGCCTTCAGATGCCATGTTTGAAGCAACTTCAAGTATTTCAGTCGGATCAAAAACCTCCTCATCTCCGTATTTAGAGGAGCACATCCTGATTATTGTTTCCGGTGAGCCCTTTACAAAAATTATATTGGATTTTTCATCCTTTTCATGCAGAGTTGCCATAAATCGTTTTTCGGATTCAAAGGGCAGTGAATCAATACGAGGTAAATGGAAAGATGATGCTTTCAAAGCGGATACCAGTAGTGCCCCTTCTGTGGGATCACCAACCACACCTCCTTCTTCACGCAGATACGCATCGTTACACAGGAAACCTGCCTTGAGGGTCTCCATCAAGGAACCATAATCATGAGGGGAAACTTGCACTCCTTCACTGGCAAAGGTCCCTTTGGGCAAATAACCTTCACCTGTAACATCAAACCACCCTTCTGAGGTATATATTGTTGTTACTGTCATTTGATTCATAGTCAGGGTGCCTGTCTTATCGGAGCATATGACAGTAGCGGATCCCAGTGTTTCCACTGAAGGCAGGTTTCTCATTATGGCATTCTTTGAGGCCATGGATTTTACCCCTATGGCCAGTGATATGGTGATAAGAGCTGGCAAACCTTCAGGAATGGCCGCCACTGCAAGACTAACTGAGGCCAGGAAAATTTCCAGATATTCAAAGCCCTGCAGACGTCCAATAATAAATGTCAGGACCGAAACAAAAAGGATGACAACAAACAGTAATTTGCTCAGGTGATTGATAGTGCGTATCAGTGGAGTAGAAATACTTTCCGATTCCTTGATGAGTTCTGAGATCTTGCCTATCTCGGTACGAGGGCCGGTTGCCACCACCACACCATATCCAACACCCTGTGTTACAAGAGTGGCTGAAAAAGCCATGTTTTTCTGGTCTGCAAGTGGTACGTCCTCACCGGAAATGGCTGTAGTATTCTTTTCAACCGCCATGGATTCGCCGGTAAGAGCTGATTCATCGATACGCAGGTTCTTGGTCTGGAAAAGCCTTACATCGGCAGGCACCCTTGCACCGGCATCAAAGAGCACCACATCCCCTACCACCAGTTCCCGACTGGGGATGACTTTGCGCTGTCCATTGCGAAGTACAGTAGCTTCGGGACGCATCATCCGGGCAAGGGATTCCAGAGCGTTTTCAGCCTTTTTTTCCTGCACAAAACCAATTATTGCATTAGCCAGGACCACTCCGGCAATCACAGCAGTATCTGCATATTCTTTTAAGAAGAAAGTGACTATTGCAGCAGCGATTAACACATAGATCAATGGGCTTGCAAATTGTCTGGCAAAAAGATACAGTTGACCATGTTTCTTTTTTGCCTCAACTTCATTGTATCCATAGGTAGATAAGCGGAAAGATGCTTCATCTTCACTTAAGCCTTCCTTATTGCTTTCAAGGAGAGAAAAGGTCTCCTTTAAACTAGCACGATACCACTTAACCTCCCCATTCATAAAAAAGAATGGATTTATGGATTTAAAGTTTTTGTGATTGAATTAACGTCCCCAGAAATCCCCATCTGGATATCGGGTGTAACATCTTCATCAATGTTTGTATAAGTAACTGAAATATGCACCATGATGAAATATAATAGGAGCAAATATAATCAAACAGGGTGTGAAGATGGTTAAAAGACAAATTGAAAGTGTACTTATAGAAATTCCAAAGGGAAGCCGAAATAAATATGAGTATGACAAGGAAAAGGAAATGATAAAGTTTGATAGGATGCTTTTTTCTTCGATGGTCTATCCCTGTGATTATGGTTTCTTTCCCGACACACTCGCCCTTGATGGGGATCCTTTAGATGCACTGGTATTAACATGGGAACCTACATTCCCCGGTTGTTTGATAGATGTGCACCCTGTTGCACTATTTGATATGATGGACGAGAAAGGCAGAGATGAAAAGATACTATGTGTTCCGGAAAGTGATCCCTTGTGGATACACATAGAAACGATAGATCAAGTCCCACCCCATCTTTTGAAAGAGATTACCCATTTTTTTGAGACGTATAAATATTTAGAAAATAAAGATGTGGAGATAATAGGATGGAAAGGTCTGGATAATGCAATCAATGTAATTAAAGAAGCTAAAAGCAGACACGTAAAACAAAAGTAACTTCCTGCAAATATTCCTATTAACTCTTAAATTTAGTTAGAAATAGAAAGACGCTGAGGGGGAGATTCGAACTCCCGAGGGGTCAAGCCCCACAAGCTTTCCAGGCTTGCGCCGTACCGCTAGACTACCTCAGCAAATATGATTTCATGTACGCTGCATACGTTTTGTATTCCAGCGACTCGGATAAACATCGGCATCCATTATTACTCTTTCGGTGATAGCAGCAATTCCGCTGGATGAAGCCAAGATTTCAGAGGAGTCCATTGATGCTTTTGCAAGAGCAACAACTTCACCTTTCAAACTAAAAACGGCAACATCACCCTTTTTTTGGACATCAGAATCGATACCGACAATACCCGGTACTGTTAGTGCCGCCCCATGACAAATTGCACTCACGGCGGAATCACGAATTGTGATGTGCGGCAGGTGTACAAGAGCTTGCTCCATTGGTCTGATAATACGACGCAAGTGCTCTTCATCACCATTTTCCTGCCAGAATACAAAAGCGTCTTTCAGGTCATGCAAAGTGACAAGTGATGACTCATCAAATGGTCCTGTGCCAATCCTTCTGAGCTGTTGCATATGGGCCCCACAACCAATCACAAGCCCGATATCATGACAGAGTTTGCGTATATAGGTTCCTGCCTCACATCTAACCCTGAAAAGGATAAGATTGTCTTCAACTTCCAGCACATCCAGGGAATAGATATTGCGTGTCCTGATAGCACGCTTGACAGCCGAAACTACAGGAGGGGTCTGGTATATAGGACCGGTAAATTCATCGCAGACCTTCCGCACACGTTCTTCAGGAACATTTTCATGGAGGCGCATAAGACAGATGTATTCCTTGGCTGAAAGGCGAAGTGCTGAGACAGCTTTTGTTGCCTTACCCAGCATAATCGGCAATACACCTGTCACCCGTGGATCCAGTGAACCTGAATGCCCTGCTCTGGGGAGTTCAAGCATATCCCTGACCCACGCAGTAACCTCATGACTTGTAGGCCCGGCGGGTTTGTCAAGGTTTACCACTCCCATTCTGATGTAAAAAGAGAGAGGACGTTTAAGTGGAGGACAACCATAAGACGGATCTGTATTAGCATTTGCCTTGAGAATATATTCCCTTTGTCGATTTAAATCGTAATCAACATTAATATTATTCGTTAAAAAACCCACCCAGATTATCAATTGCAGTTTTTAATATATCACATATCTGGTATTGGTTCCAGCGGTTTGACTCGATCACCAGATCATAGATAGAAAGGTCATTTATATCTATATCATAAATTTCGCGATATCTCAAAGCTTCGGAAGATTCCCTTTCTATTGTTTCGTTAAGTTTTGCTTCAAAAGAAGAACCTTCACGCCCGACGATACGTTCAACACGGACCTTACGGGATGCTTTGAGCCAGATACACAATGCTTCATCACCTGCCATATGACCGGCCAGCCTGCCCTCCAGAATAATGTTATCCCGGCTTAAAGCAATATCTTGCTGCCTCTCATCAATCATCCTGTCTATTGCAGGATCGGATTCGGCAAGTTTTCCAAATTCACCCAGACTCATAGAATGCTCTTTTGCAAGGTTGCGGAAAACGTCACCTGCTGAAATCATTTCGATGGCGTAATATGAGGCAAGCATCCGGGATACAGTGGTGGTTCCACTGCCCGGAAGACCGCTTATCGTAACAAGCATTCACGCGCCACCGATATCCAGAGCCTTTCGTACAACCTGACTGATAGCCAGAGAAGTGATAAAATACCAGAATATCCAGTACTGGATAGGCCCGATTATAGGAGTTGTTAATAGTGTCTCTCCCATAAAGGGGAAGGTCAGTACAGCACCACCATGTTCACTTATATAGTAATATGCCCACATGAAAAGGGGAAGGGAAATGATACTAATATAGGCCATGGGCTTGAACTGTTGCTTGGACATTTCCATCTGGTCAGACATCATTTCTTTACGCTGCTCATCCAGTTTATTGATCATGTAATTGTTCTGGGCCAACTGTGCTTCGCGATACTCCTTCTGGAAAGTCTTCATACGTTCCTGAGTACTACGCATAAGTTCCCAGTCAATAGTATATTTCTGAATAAGAGAAGCATAAAGAGCAGTAATGGCAGCCATGATAAAAAGCATAACATGAAAATTACTTTCACCAACCAGCATAATGATTGGATCCATTATAATTCCCACAACCGATCCAACTATTTCTCTGCCTTCCTGTCCAATCAGAACGATTGCAAGCATAAGGGATATACCTACAGCTATGACAAATCTTTCAAGCAGCTGTTTTAATTTTGCATTTTCCAAGGCAACCATCACCGACATTTTTCATTAAATTCAATTCACATATTTATCAAGGACATCACGAATATCATCAAATACATCCTTTATGTCCTTTTCGCCATTGATATGCACTACTAAATTCTTATTAGCATAATAATCTATCAATGGCTGTGTCTTATTTTTATAGGATTCAAGACGCTGGCGAATGACTTCTTCCTTATCATCATCACGCTGGTACAATTGGCCACCACAGGAATCACATACGCCTTCATTTTGTGGAGGATTAAACCTGATGTGATAACTTTCGCCACATTTACACATGTAACGACCTGAAAGACGTCCTACAAGTTCTTCATCCGGAACATCAATATTCAACACAACATCCAGTGGCATTCCTATTTTTTCAAGAATACCATCCAGGGCATCAGCCTGTGGTATAGTACGTGGATAACCATCTAACAGGTAACCTTTCTTGCAATCAGGTTCAGCCAGACGATTCTTAATAATACCAATCAGAACTTCATCAGGCACAAGTTCTCCGCGGTTCATATATTGTTCTGCTTCTTTGCCAAGTTTGGTACCTTCCTTTACATTGGCCCTGAGGATATCCCCCGTGGATATATGGGGAATATCATAGTAATTGGAAAGTTCTTTGGCCTGAGTACCTTTTCCGGCACCCGGTGGCCCAAATAACACCACATTCATATTTTTACTTCCTGATATTAATCCTGTCCGAAGAAAGACCGCATCATTGGATGCATTTCCATCATTTGTTCAGAAGCTATATCCTCATACAATCTATATACGATACTTACTGTCAGCAAAAGACCAGTACCGCCTGCTCCTCCAATGGTACCAAGCATACTGGCAACCAATGTAAGAGCACCTATAAATGCACCACCAATTACCGTAACCTTTGGTATGTAACGCTCCATCACTTTTTCGATACTGCCAATATTTCTTCTGAAACCGGGAATCTGCATTCCTGAATTGAACACTTTTTTGGCCGTGGGTTTGGCACCCATTCCTGTAGTCTCTATCCAGAACAGTGCAAAGATGATACCACCAGCAATCAACATAAATGCGTCTACAAATACATGGAGACCAATCTGCCAGAGTTCAGGGGCAGCCACACCATAACCGGTAAAGGTTTCCTGTACTAAAGAAGGAATCCAGTCATAAGGGCTATTTAGAGGTGCCAGGTAATACATTAACCCATTTATAGGGGTTGAACCGGAGTATTCTCCGAGGAACGTAATACCACGACCTGCAAGCATAAGACCAATTAACTGTATGTTTGCCTGTAGTGCCCTGACAAGAATCATCGGCAGAACTGAAGCATAGATAAGTTTCACAGGGAAACGACCTCTTGCCCCTTTCACAGAACTATGCGCAAGAGGGATCTCAATACGGGTACTTTCTGCATATACAACCAAAAAGAAGATTGCAACTGTAGTGATAAGTGCCAATATTCCACCCTGTATCAGGATGAACATTAAGCCGTCACCCGAGAAAAGGTAATCTGCCCCTACATTCTGAATTATATAAATCCATTTGGGAATGATACCGGCAGGTAAACCGGATGAATCAGGCACCCAGTTAATTAAACCGGTTACAATCTGCTGCGAAACACCCGCAACAATGAAAAGACCTACACCGGATCCAATACCCCACTTGGAAACGATTTCGTCCATAAAGAGGATCAATACTCCACCCACACATATCTGGAGGAATATCAGGAATGTAATTACTCCCAGACCCACTCCCAGAGATGCGGCAATACCAGCATCGGGTTGAATATAACCTCCAAGAATCTGAGGCAACGCCTCAAGGACAATCATAACAAATACAAGGAATTTTTGTGCACCCTGGAAAAAGGCTTGATCCCGGGGATCTGACATATCAAGTTTTATAATATCTGCACCGGTGAGAAGCTGAAGAACAATGGATGCAGTAACAATAGGCCCAATACCAAGAAGCATCAAAGAACCAGAAGCTCCAGCAAAGAAAGCCCTGTATTGTTCGAATAGGTCAATGGATTCCGAGGAAAGCCCAAACAGAGGTACATTTGCAAGAGCAAAGTACAGCATGAGGATCCCCAGAGTCCACAGCAGTTTATTCTTGAAGTGAATATGCCCTTGTGGACTTGCCACAGCAGGTAATCTGTTAAAAAACGGTTCTAAACTTTCCTTAAAGCTCATCAATTACACCTTTTGCTGGGTTCCAATATTGTAATATATAAATGTAAATATATCGGACAGGTTAATAAGAGTAATGTCATTTAGACATTACTCTTCTATAGCAACACATGATCCGCCGGCTTCCTCGATCTTTGATCGGGCAGATCCGGAAAAACTGGATGCTGTAATTTCCATTTTTTTGTTAACCTTTCCTGAGCCCAGAACTTTTTCAATTTCCAGGTCTGCAAGATTGATTTTATAGATATCATCCTCAACATTTGCAAGACCATCCACTACAAGCTGGTCTGCAAGTTCATCAAGTTCACCCACATTAACAATGGAGACTTCATGAATTGATTTTAAAGGACGTTTGAATCCATACTTACCGTGAGTGTAACCACCCTGGAGTGCAAGGACAAAGTGGTGATTGACTTCCCCACATCTGCCACGCCCACCGCGGTTTCCAGCACCACGCCTGTTTTTGGTAGTACCGCCCCCGCAGGTTCTGGAACCCCTATACTTCTTTGTTTGAGTTTTACCCATGATTTCACCTCATCTTGTTGAGAAGAACATTGATGTTTCCATCATGGTTACCAAGTACCCCACCCTTCTGAGTAGGTCTCTTGATACCTGAATGACCTTTCCTTGGAGGATGCAACCTGAATACGGGTTTCAGACCTGGAACTGCGGAAAAACTGGCTTTGCCTTCAAAAACGGCTTCTGCAAAAGAAGCAATCGAATCAAAATCTGTATTTTCAGCAATGTATTCATCGGTAAGGGAAATCCCACCTTCAATTTTACCACGATTGGCAAGAATCTGGGCAAGGGTCTCCGCGTCAATCTTACCATAAGCCACGTAGTCCTTCACTTTTTGGATCATACCACTGTTATTGGGTGTCTCATCGAGTATCACACAGTGATTTATACGATTCAGACGAAGCATAGTTAATGTATCAGCAATTGTTTTCCTGACATTAACATTTCCACGCATTCTTATAACCGCATACATTTTCAGGCCTCCTTACATTCCGTTTTGAGAGGTTCCCTAATTGTACCGGTATGCTTGAGAGCATTGTAAGTTGCTTTGGCAAAATTGAGGGTAGTTCTGGTCTGACCTTCGGTCCTTGTCCAGACATCCTTGATACCAGCCTTTTCAAGCACTTTCCTTGCAGTGTCCCCTGCAGCAAGACCAAGACCCCTGGGAGCTGGTTTGAGTTCTACATTAACACTGCCTGCTTTGCCACGCACCTCGGAAGGAACAGTATGTGGAAGTCCACAACCACATTCCCAGGAACCACAGCCACGTTTTACACGAGTAATGTTCATCTTGGCATTGCGAATTGCCTTGCGGATAGCAGGTCCAACCTGTCCGTCTTTGGCCTGACCAAGACCCACATACCCGTCACCATTTCCTACAATAACTGTTGCCCTGAACTTGACACGTCTTCCAGAGTCAGTCATCCTCTGGACCATATTAATATCAAGTACTTCATCTTCAAGACCGGGTAACAGTATATCCACAATATTAGATTCCCTGATTGGCAAACCTGACTCAATAGCTTCATCCATGGAAGTTATCTGTCCTTCAGCTACCAGACTGCCAAGTCTTGTGAGGGGAACCCAATCTTCTTCATATTGATATGCCATATAACCACCTTAATTGAAATCCGAAAGGATCTTTTCTTTTGTCGCCTCGAAAACCTCTGGCAGATTTGATCCTTCAAGATATTCTGCCACATGTTCTCCACTTATGCGTTCATCTGATGGGAATACAGCAGGATTGTGCGGGATATCCATTCCGGAATCCACTACACCTTTAAGAGCTGCATAGACTTTACAACCGGCAGAGGGAGATTGTAATCCAATATCCAGAACACCTGTTTCATAGCCTTCAGCAAGCGCTTTATTTCCAAAAAGCAAGCCTGTAAGATAAGCCGCGGTGGTGTTGCTGGTAGATCCCTCATAACCGTATTTGCCCAATTCGCCTGAAATTGCGGAGACAAGAGTTTCGTCTCCTTCATTATTTGGAATTACCAGCTGTATCCTGACATTCCTAATACTTTTCCTAACAACAAGACGATTTTCTTTTGAAAGGAGCAGTCTCAGACGTTGGTGATAATCAGTACGCCCTTCCCTTCGTCTTCTGAAAGGAACTTTATAACGGGGGCCTGTTGCCATGATTTATCCTCCAACATATAATATGTAAATTCATTTTAATCAATACTCATTCATCTTTTCCGATATCGAGGTGAGCTTCAAGATGAGCAACACTTCTGTATTCCCCACCTTTGGCTTTCCTGTAAACCTTACAATAGGTGGATCTGTCGAGTGTACCATCATCACGAAGTTCTTTGAGCCTGCGACGAAGTGCACGGATCTTTTTCATCCATTGCTCTTTACTAGGGTTTCTTGCACCTTTCTTACCTTTCCTGGACCCATGACCCTTTCTATGGCCATATTTCCTCTTGGCATCCCTTGCACGAGCCCTGCCACGACTTACACCTTTTACCGGTACAGACTTAATATTACCACTTTCAACAAGTTCACGAATATCTTCCCTTGTGATCGCAGCAGCGATATCCTCCGATGCTTCGGGGTCAAGCCAGACACGGTTCAGTCCGCATCCTAAGACTTTAGATGCAATCCTGCGCTGGTTGGTGAGATCTGTCATCTCACTGACCTCCTTTGCGATTGAATATCTTTATACCCATTTCATCCGCTTTGGATTCAATAAGAGCTCTTTTCCTGCCGCCGACTTTACCAGATATACGGATTGCCTGTATGGAGGCATCGATATCATCCACATCAGCCGGATTGTGCACGAGCACCTCTACAAAGCCGGATGGATGTAATCCCTTTACTGTTCTGGGACTTCCATAACCTGCCTGTGCAATAGCACCCTTGGCAACATAATGTCTACGCAGTTTGCCCTGTAAACCTCTGGGACGTCTCCAGTTGGAATCAAGACGCTTGAATTTGTGGGAACCCGCTCTTTTGAAAGTGGGTTTTTTACTTTTCTGGATTCTGCGTGCCTTGAAAAGCCTTTTATATTCGGCATCTTCGAAAAGCCCACATTTTAAATCAGTATTCTCTTCCATTAAGACCACCTATCTCAACTCTTCTCAATAAGATATAATCCGTCCTGGAATACACGGGGATCAAAAGCTTTGATGCGGGTAATCTGTTCCATATTGGAAGCAGTTTGTCCTACATCTTCCCTGTTGATACCAGTAATTGTCACTTCATCAGAGCTGGTTTTGACATTGGTTTCACCAATTATCCTGGAAACCCTTGCTCTTTTCTCACCAAGGAAATTATTGATAAGCAATTTATCTCCTTCCACTTTAAGCTGCATTGGAAAGTGAGAGTAAACGACTTTCATCTTATACTCAAAACCATTGACAACACCATCCATAAGATTGCTGATGTGAGATGCAAAAGTTCCAACCATTGCTTTTTGCCTTTTCCTTACGGACTGACAATCCACAGTTACTTCAGATTCATCAACGGTAATAGTGATCCCGGGATACCAGAGACGCTTTGTATTGGTTCCTTTTTCTCCTGAAGCTGTGAATACCTTATTTTCATAAGAAACTGTCACACCTTCAGGGATTGGGATTGCCTTTTTCGTTTCATTAACCATATCAACTTCCCCTTCTCATCAGTAGACAAACGAAAGGAGCTGGCCTCCGACATTCTGCTCACGTGCCTGGTACTGGGAGATTACCCCAGCTGGAGTCGTGAGAATTAATGTACCGAAGTTTCTTGCAGGAAGGAATTGCTTTTCCCATTTTTCGAGGTTGTCAGCACCTACTGAATGTCTGGGTTTAATAGCACCACATTTGTTTATCCTTCCGGCAAGTTCAACCTTATAGAGACCAGCTTTGCCGTCATCTTCAAACTCAAATTCACCGATATATCCGGACTCTTTCATTACTTTCAGGACGTTGCCAATCAGTTTTGATGCAGGTTTGACGGTACATTCCTGTTTACCTACGGATTCTGCATTCTTAATTACCGACAGAGCATCTGCAAGAGGATCTAATAATACCATAATCAATCACCTCATGTATATTTTTCAAAACCCATTTCATGGGCTACTTCCCTGAAACAATGCCTGCAAAGGTAGATGCCGTATTTACGGATCAATCCCTGCTTACGACCACATCTTCTGCACTCGCTGGCACCACGTCCAAAACTTTTCTTGGTTTGTACCATTATACGACCTCCACCGCATATTTCTCCTTGAAGAATGAAATTGAATCATCCTTTGTTATTTTATGTGAACTGGAGATTTTGTGTTTAGAAGCACGCCTTTTCTTGACCCTGTAACCCGGACGGTTTACTATGACATTTATGTCCATTCCAAAGATACCGATATTCGGATCGTATCTCATTCCAGGGAAATCAGTGTGCTCCTCGATTCCGAAAGCCACGTTTCCATCATTATCAAACTGGGAAGCAGAAAGTTTTTTTTCAATAATGTTAATCGACGTTGAAAGAAAATCTTCTGCATTCTTTCCCCTGAGAGTTACTTTACATCCTATTGGTTCATGCTTTTTGATACCAAAGGAAGGCATGGTTCTTCTGGAATAACATCTGACAACTCCCTGTCCGGTAATAGTTGACAATATTCCTTCTGCATCCACAAGATGCTGACCACTCTCTCCTACACCCATATGGACAACTACTTTGTCAACTCTGGGATCTTTCATGGGATTAGTCAATCAGCTCACCACCCATTGTAATTTCAGGTTCGTTTTCGCCAATTACAAAAACATAATCCTCAATTGTTTCAAAATCGGTTTCTCCTGAAATGGAAACCGTATTTTTCTTGGAACTGAGAACGGTGTTTATCTCGGCGATCTTCCCGACCTCTCCGGTGTGGCTACCGCCTACAATAAGGGCAAGATTACCTTCTTTGTATTCGATGTGCTTGAGGATCTCTTTATCAGGAATGGACATCACTACAGAATCCTTCCTGTTGTAATCGTTTGATCCGAGCACATTGGACCCGTCGTCCAGATTAAGCTGTAACTTGCCACCTTTTATGCAGGTCTTTCCGTCGATCCTGCAAAGTTTCTTATCCTCAACACCTTCCATTTTCTGGAGGGAAAGCCTTCCCATTCTGTCAAGCAAAACCCTGTATGAAGTGTTATCGGAAGGTATGGTAATAATATCCATTATCCCTACGGGAAAACGAACATCTTTCCGTACTACACCGTCAACCAGAACTTTCCCTTCGGAAAGGACTCTTTTTGCCTCTGCCCTGTTATCCACTATGCCAAGCATATCACGCAGCACTACGGCAAGAGGTACGCTCTGGTCTTTGCTGTGAGGGCCTGGCCTGGTAGAGGTTATCCATTTCCTAGATTTCTTGGATATCTGCCAGCTCTTCGGGACAGATATTCTCTTTTGATGTTTGCCCACACTATCACCTGCTCTTTAGTAATCTTGATTCTCTCTGCTTATCTTTCAAATCCAGTGATGTAATCATTACATTTGACGGATAAAGCGGCCTGGGCACTTCAGTCCCATCTGCCTTGGTGACGTAGATGCCCTCAATCACAATCATTCCACTTTTTAAAGAAGCACCTTCTACCAATCCTTTTGTTCCTGCATGGTCACCACGCATTACCTGTACAGTATCGCCTACCGCTACAGTTGCGTTGCGTCCATACTTGGAACGCAGGTCCTGGGAAAGAGGAGCCTTCATGTATTTTTGCTTGACGTGAAGAGGGGCAGTGCCACGTGCCTTTCTCTGTTTTCTTGGCTGTTTTGACACCATATTGATTACCTCACACAATCATTGATGCTGTAGTCCCTATCTTGGGGAAACGTTCTGCGACTTCCCTGGCAATAGGGCCCTTAATGTCTGTTCCTTTGGGGAAACCGGTGGGATCTGTAATTACCACTGCGTTATCCTCAAAGCTAACCCGGGTTCCATCCGGCCTGCGGAATTCTTTTTTCTGCCTGACAACTACTGCGTGGAGGATCTGTCTTCTCATTTCAGGAGTTCCTTTCTTGACAGAGACAACACACATATCACCTAGACCTGCTTTTGGCTGACGGTTTTTCACACCACGGTATTTCTTGACAGAAATAATTTCCACAGTCCTTGCACCGGTATTGTCGACACAGTCGATACGTGCACCGGCATTAAGGCATTTAGAGACACTGGAACGCATTCCTTTCATACCTGTGCCTCCGCCTTAACAACTACGTAAGATTTGGTCTTGCTCAGGGGACGGCATTCTGCTATTGTTACAATGTCCCCTTCCTTTGCATCAATGCAAGGAGGATTATGAGCATGTATCTTTGACTGACGTTTCTCGTACCTCTGGTACTTATTGATGAATTTATCATATTTTCGCTGGATTACAACTGTCCTGTCCATACTGTCACTAACTACCTTTCCAGACAACACCTGTCCCCTTACGGGAAGTTTGCCATGGAAAGGACAATTTACGTCGTCACATTCTTCGGAAGGTTCAGGAACATTCAATCCAATGTTTCGTGCCATGATTATTACCTCATGCGTAATTTCCTGATATTCTTGGTCCTGTTTTCGGGTTGTGAGAGCAAGAGGGTGCCCCCGACCTCTACTGATGTGGCCGGGGAACATCCAGAACCAACTGGAAGATGAAACACAAATGTGGAACCTTTTTTTGGTACTTGTTTTTCGTACATATCCTCGACCTCGATTACCAACATGTTCCGTGTCTCATCAACTACTTTTCCATTAATACCTGCAAGATATTGATTGGTAGAATCAACCACCTCAACCATCAATCCTATCAATTCGTGATAGATCAGGTTTTGGGGTGATATATCCAATTTATATCTCCTTCATTTCTCTCTGGATGGTTTTTATTCTCGCAATCGTCCTCTTAAGTTCCTTTATACGACCGGGATTTTCAGGCGCGCCACCTGCAGAGGAAAGGGCACGTTCCTTGATAAGCTCATTCATGAGTTTTTCAAGTTCATCCACTTTTTCATTGGGAGACATATCCCTGATTTCCTTTACACGAAGGATTGCCATCAGTTATCCCCCCTGTGAACACGTGCCATGGGATGCCAGTAATCATGTTCTTCATGCTTGTGCTGCCATACACCTTCAACAAGCCGGCGCTGCTCACCTGGAAGTTGTTCATCTTCCGGTTCCGGGACATTTTCTTCGGAGCCTTCGGTTGATTCAACTTCTTCGGATTCTGCTTTAACTTCCGGTTCTGCCTCAGGTACTTCTTCAGCAGCTTTAGCTTCTGTTGCTTCTTCTGTGGATTCGACATCCTCAGCTTCTGCAACTTCACCGGTTGCTTCTGCTTCCACAAGTTCTTCAACGCCAGCACTTTCAGCTTCTTCAGGAGCAACTTCTGCAACTGCCTCTTCCACAACCTCTTTCAGGTGGTAGGAATCTGGCAACACAGCACCCGGATGGATAATTCTCACTTTACAGCCAATTGTACCGAGTTTTTTAACGGCTACTGCGAACCCTTCGTCCACAATATCATCAACAGGTTTTCCTGCATGTTTGATATAGCCATTTACCATTTTCTCGACCCTTGACCTTGCACCAGTAACCTTTCCGGAGAGGATTATTTCACACCCAAGAGCACCGGAATTCATAATGGCACGCATTGCATTGTGACCTGCTTTCCTGAAATACCAGCCACGTTCAATGGAAGAAGCAAGCCTTGTTGCCATCATCTGGGCATTCAGTTCTGGCCTCTTTACTTCCTGTGCATCAATTTGAGGGTTATCAAGATTATAAAGGCGCCCGACGTCTCTTGTGAGCCGGCGGATGACCTTTCCGGCCTTCCCTATAACCATACCGGGTTTTTCGGAATAAACAACAATCTGTGTCCCCATAGGAGTTCGATTGATCTCCATGCCACCATAACCGGCCCGACTCAGCTGGTTTGCGAAATATTCGTCAAGCGAGGCTTTCACATAGCCGTCCTCAACAAATTTCTTCTCTACTGCCATTTTAGCGCACCTCGCTCAGAATAATTTCGATATTTACGGTTTCCGTATTCTTGGGGGTAGCCCTTCCACGAGCCCTGGGGCGCATTCCATGGATAACCCTACCTTTCTTTGTAGAAACATGGTTTATGTACATTTGAGAAGGATCAAGACCCTTGTATTCCGCATTGCTCTCAGCATTCTCTAAAAGTTTGAGAACTTCTGCAGCCACTTTTACAGGATAACGACCTGCCGCCATTGGACCTTTCTTGTGCCCCAGACTGTCATTGTGCCTCCTGAATGGTACAGCCCTTTTGAAATCAATTACCTCTCCAAGATAATTCTTTGCAGATGTAGTACGCATTCCTTTAAGCTCGCGACAGAGTTCGCGTGATTTCTTGGGAGAGATATGTAGCTCTGAACCCATAGCTCTGGCACTTGTTGCTGGCTCAAGTTCCGTTGAATAATCAATTCTTGCCATTAACAATCACCTTACTTAAGTGGTACGAATTTACTGGAACGGGTTGCACCAACACCAGCGCTTCCGTGGGAAACTCTGCCTCTTGTCTGTGCGAATTCTCCAAACCTGTGACCTACCATCTCAGGCTGTACATCTACACTTACGAATTCTTTACCGTTGTAAACTGCAATTTGCTTACCTACCATTTCAGGGAAAATTATCATTGACCTGTGGTGGGTTCGCACACTATCCTTTCCAGCCCTGTATTTCTCCAGGACTTTTTTATGCCCATCGGGAAGCCCACGGTGAATGGTCCTCCTTTCCCTTGCGGGAAGAAGTTCGGCGAATTGCTCAATACTCAATTCCTTGAGCTCATCCACAGATTTGCCCCGATAGGTATATTCTCCTTTCCTCTTTGGTAACCTTGATGAAGATTTTTTAGCCATATATACACCTCATTTAACGCTTTCCGGTCCTCCGGGCTGCAATCTGTCCTACCTTCCTGCCAGGCGGGGCGTTCCTGCCTACGGTAGTTGGTTTGCCGGGATGTTGCCTGTTACCTCCACCGAATGGGTGGTCAATAACATTCATTGCAATACCGGAAACTCTCGGATACTTGGCTGCCCTGGATCTCAACTTATGATACTTCTTACCGGCCTTCAGGAATGGTTTCTCGGCACGTCCGCCACCAGCAACAACCCCAATAGAGGCCCTGCATTTTGGATTCAGCCATTTCATTTCACCTGAAGGAAGCTGGACAACTGTCCTATTCCTTTCATGACCCACAAGGGTAGCATAGGCACCGGATGAACGAGCAAAAGCTCCACCATCGTTTGGTTTGGATTCTATGTTGCAGAGAGGTACGCCTTCCGGGATCTCAGCCAGCGGGAGGATGTTACCCTGTTTGATCTCTGCAGAGATACCGCATTCAATGCGATCTCCTACACCGATACTTTCCGGAACGAGAATTAAACGCTCTTCGCCACTTTCAAAGGAAACCCTTGCGATAGGCGCGGATCTTGCTGGATCATGGACAATTTCCACCACATCGGCAAAAATTGTGCTGCCTTCTTCAACTGAAGGATGTTTAAGAGCAGCTTTATAGCGATGTGAAGGTGCCCTATATGTAGGTGTTCCACGACCCCTGTTCTGTGATATAATTCGTCTTGCCATAAATCAACACCTCACATCAAACCAATACGTGTAGCAATCTCATGTGCTGCATCTACTTCATCAAATGTGACAAGAGCCTTTTTTTCTCCCTTCATTGTTGTCGTTGTGCAAACGGACTTTACGGGAAAACCGTAGATCTTTGTCACATCTTCCTTGATCTGGCTCTTGTTGGCACGGGTATCGACAACAAACTGAAGTTTGTTATCCTCCATATGCGTCATAGCTTTTTCGGTGATGAACGGGTACTTAATAGCGTTCATATGAACATGTCCTCCAGACTGGATATTGCGGATTCTGTCCATACCGTCAGTCGTCCTGCCTTTGCACCGGGTGCAAGTAATTCAGTATAAAGTGAATCTACTGTTGTAACATCCACACCTGGCAGATTACGTGCCGAGCGGAATATTGGACTTTCTGAACCGGCAACGATCAGAACACTTTTCTTATGTTTGTATTTCCTTCCTCTCATCTTACCCTTACCGGCCCTGATGGAACGGCTGTCTTTGGCACGCAGGACATCATCATAAGCACCTGCTGCTTCGAGGAATTTAATAACTTCTGCTGTTTTCTCAACATCCTGCAGGGCATCTTCTGCTACAAGAGGCAGGGTAGCGTCACATACATGACCTCGTCCTTTCACGAGTTCTGCATTAATTGTAGCTGCTATTGCAGAGCGAACTGCAAGACGTTTCTCTTTTTTGTTAACCTTCTCTGTCCTGTCAGCTTCAGGTTTTGGTGGATGGGTACGCCTTCCGCCTACTGCCTGGGGAACTCTTGCAACCCGACTTCCGTTGACAAGCCTTGGAATCTGAGCAACCCCTCTCCCGGATCCCCAGGAGACTGCAGAAGTTTCCATTCCGGCATACATCTTGGGACCATAGGGCTGATACCTTTTAGACTGGGAAGAAAGCACGGTCCTTTTGATAAGGTCCGGCCTGTAAATCTCTTCGAAAACGTCGGGTAAGGTTATTTCACCTTTGGAATTACCTGAAATATCAAGAATATTTGCTGTGACCATCTATCTCACCCCTGCCGGGACTGTGTGTTTATATGCATAAGCTGGGGCTCTCCCACAGCAGATGTCTTTGGCCTGGTTGGTTCCCTGAGTCTGATAAGCCTCTTGGAAGGACCTGGGACAGTACCCTTTACAAGGATATAATCTCCGCCAACAAGGCCGTAGTTCACAAAGCCTCCTGCAGGATTTACTTCATCCACATCAGAAGATACTTTCAGGATACGCTTGTTATACTCGGTACGCTGATGGTAACCGGCCTGGCCCATTTGTGGAACTCTCCAGCTTACATGTGGTGGATTCCATGGCCCAAGAGTACCTACCTGACGCAGACTGCTCTGACGAGAGTGTTTGTTCTTTGCCAGCTGGATACCCCATCTTTTCACAGGTCCCTCAGTACCGTAGCCCCTTGTGATAGCGGCTACATCGATGATATTACCTTCCGAGAAGATATCAGAGATTCCAACCTTGCTGCCAAGTATGTACTTTGCATACTCAAACTTGGCTTTTACATCGGAACCGCTAATTGCAGTTTCCATAATATCCGCTTTCTTCTTGGGAATTCCACTTACTGAAGAGGGGATTGTATATGTGATCACACGAATCTCGGAAACTTTCCCTTCTTCCACAAAGGAAGCCATATTTTCAAGTGATTTTTCTGTATCGTAATTTTTGGGAGTTTTTATCCTGCGTCCAATGTCGCCATCCAGATTTGCTGACCATGCCTCTGAAATTGTTTTTTCTCCATAAGGAGTATCCTTATAGGCACGTATTGCTGCAATACCGATCTGCGGTGTTTCGATAACAGTAACAGGTACGGCAATTTCAGCGCCTTCAGTCAAACTGTTTTTGGCGTCGTCAATCATAATTACATGGGTCATTCCGACCTTGTAACCTGCAAATCCCTGCAATTTTGGCTCACCTTCAGCCTCAGGCCATGACCTGAACCTCGGGATGTGGCTCTTTGCTCTTTTGCGTGGACTGAACGCTAGAGAACCTCGCCTTGGTCTGTGTATTGTTGGCACTTGTATTCTCCTTGAGTTTTTTTATGTTCAATCGCTTACGCAGGTTGAATTAACAAAAAAGTGTGTTGGCTACCTATCAAGGTTTGAGCTCAACATGGATATTCTACGTTATGCGGATAGGAGCAGCAATACTGCAACATCATCACAAAAAGATTTACACATCTACCATCCACACATACACAACGCGCATGCATGGGGGCTTTCATTGAATTGGCCCACTGATGGTCTATGTTAAATCCTACATTTCCACACTTTTTGCCTACCTGCGAAGTATGTATCATCTACATACTATATTCTCAGCTTGGGCTGTATGATGTCATATTAGGTATATAAATGCTTTGGACCAAAAACAGTGATACAGGAAACAACACCTTTAAAAGCACCAATAAACCATTGGAATGCAATGAAAAACAAAGTCAAATTCACCAAACCGATAAGTTCTGATCATGATGGATTACGCTTTGCTACTCCCGAAATTGTAGCAAAGTACCGGGCCAGAAGACTTAAATGTGACGTTCTGGCGGATATAAGTTGTGGTATCGGCGGACAGACCATTTTCTTTGCAAAGGAGTGCAAAAAAGTCTATGCCATAGAAATCGACCCTGTAAAGATAGAACATGCCAAAAAGAACTGCCAGTTATATGGAGTGGACAATGTCGAATTTATCTGTGGTGACGCCCTTGGCCCCGAAATAATACATAAACTTCCTGAACTCGATGTCGTGTTTTCTGATCCTGCAAGGCCCCCTAAAGAGAAGAGGCGCCTACTTTCAAGCATTACACCATCCATAGAAGATATGATTAATGCTTATTCATCCCGGGCAAAAGGATTCGCCTTTGAAGTACCCCCCCAGCTGACTCCAGAAAGAATTCCCTTTGATTGTGAAATGGAATACCTGTCCCTTAATGGCAAAATCAATCGCCTTACACTATACTTCAACCATCTCAAAAAATGCAATCGATCCGCCATCACACTTCCTTCCGAAGAATCATTGTGTGGCAGCGGGACAGGAGAAATCCCTGAATCGGAAATAATTAAAAAATTTGCATATGAACCAGAACCATCTGTTGTGAAAGCAGAGCTGTTGCCCGAACTTGCAGAAAAAATGAGAAAGGGAGATAATAGGACATATTTGTTCCGAATTGATTCGAAAAGGGCATTAATGACATCTGATGAAAAATTGAAGTCCCCCTTGCTTAAAAATCAGTATGTTGTGCTGGCAGAGACAAAGGTATCTGTTGAAGATATCAATAGGAAACTCAAAGAATTAAATGCCAAAAATGCATTGATAAGAGGAAAAATCGACCCTGACAATTACTGGAATTTCCGTAACCGTATAGAAACCGGATTAAATGGCGATAAGACAATTCATCTCTATATTACTGACAATTCTGCGATTATCTGCCAACCCCTTGCTGGAAAAAATTAATCCAGAAGACTACAAACACGTTCTATGAGTTCATCATTGCCAAAAGGTTTGGTAATGTAATCCTCAGCTTTGAGAATATCCAATCCCATCATCCTGTCAAAATCATGGTTCCTGACAGTCAGAAGGACAACCGGCAAACCTTCATACTTTTCCTTAATCCGGTGGAAAGCTTCCCACCCATCCATACCAGGCATCATAACATCAAGAAGGACGAGGTCCGGCAGGGAAGATTCAAGCATCAAAAGACATTCTTCTCCACTGGAAGCACACGATGTGGACATACCATTCAATTCCAACAAATTTTGAAGAAGTTCACGCAAATGCGCTTCGTCATCCACTACAAGTACTTTCTTCCCAGAACAACTCATCCGGTGCACCTTCAAAATAAATTAATGTGAAGTTAATTGATTTTAATATCTACTTTCCCGGTTTCTTCCATAACAGAAAATATTATCTCGAGGACACCATTATTGAAAGTTGCTTTTGCACTATTGGGATCTACTTTTAGTGGCATTTCAAGAGTTTCTGAATATGTATAATGTTTGTTGGAAGCATCGATCTCCAGATACTGACCTGTTGCACAGACCGAAATATCATCCCTGGACATACCCGAAATTTCGGCGGTAACATACACTTTTCCATCCATTTCAAGAACATCTATCAGAGGTTTTTTCTCATCTATGGAGAGGGGGGCGTCTAAAGGATCAATTTCTTCTTCGAAATCATTATAATCAGAAGGTATGTTACCGAATTCCCTGATTTCAGGGTCCTCATTGGCACGCTGTGTAATAGAAAAACCATAAATGAAAGGTTCATCAGAGAATTCTTCTATACCTACTCCGAATCTCTGTAACATCTGTTCGATCATATCAGTAATATCACTGAATGAATCATCACTGCCAGACGGATTGTTTCCTTTCTTTTTATCTGCCATATTGACCCGTTCCATAAATAAATTCTTATCACTTAGAGATATTTGGCCATAAAGCCGCACCTGAACAAGGATCACTTATCCCTGCTTTTATCGGCAGAAAGTAAATCGGATTGCTGATATTCCACCATTATCATATAAATACTATTTCGTTTCATGTATTAATAATAAACGCAGGACCTAGTAATCATTCCTTCTCCTGTAAATCAAGGCAACAGTATTCGAACAGGTCATGCCCCCATCTTATAGCTTCCTCACTCGTACTGATCAGTTTATTGTGATCATATATTCCTTTCTTGTTAAAGAGGGACAACAGGAAAAACCCGTCCGCACAGACCATACTAACTACCGGCAAATCACCCTCGTAGATATATATACTGGTGTTATCCATTCCGAAAAAAACCTCGGCTTCTTCCTCATAATCCTCAACAATGCGTTCATAGACATCATTGGTCAAAATCAGGTTTACCCCCACACTTTTTTTAGCCAGTCCTACAAAATGCTTGACATAATAAGGATGGAAATAAGAAGTAATGGTTGTAACATGCTGACTTACAAGCAGATGGTCTATTAATTCCTGAGGCGGATCAAAGAGAGAATTGATATCCGGTTCAATGACCTCTGAATCACCCAGATCACCCAGCCTTTCCATGAATTTCATAGGAAGGGTGGAAATATCCCTGGAAAACCAGTATTCAGGATTCTTTTCAAGCATTCTGGTGAGTTTAAAAACCGGCAATATTTTCTGCACTACGATATTACCAAAAATAGACAATTCATATTCATCGTCTTTCTGCACAACGATATCATTATCCTTAAGAAGCTTTATCTGGGGGAGAACGCCCGTTGATGTAACATCAAGAGCCTCTTTGATAGCTGCCAGATTCCGGGGGCCATCTTTTAGATAGACAAGCAAGTTTTTCCGTTTTTCCGAGCGACATACAAGCTCGATTATAGATACACCCATATTAGTACCACAAAACAAAAAATCAAGCATCACTGAAAAACTGGTTGACACATTCTTTCAATTGTTTATACATTGGGCTATCGATAATACTATGAGGAGGGGATTCAAAGGACTGTAGCAATCGGTTATAATACCATTTATAAGATTCTTTTCCTACTACAAAATGATTCCATGTTATATTTCCATGAAATTTTTCCTCATCCCTCATATCCCTGATGCTGGCAAGTTTGCCGGCACAGAATAGGAGTTTGACATCCCTTCCAACACCATCAAGTGCCTTCAGGCAGGCTTCATTGCGCTCCTTCCACATATTTTCATCAACAGATAACAGGGAGGGATCATCTGTTTGGTCCAATTCAGATACTGCTCTTACAAAATTTACAACCGTCTCACCAAACTTATTCTCCACTTCAACCATATCTATTTTAGACTCTTTTTTGATCGAATGCAGCAGACCTGCAATTACAACTATATCAGGGGCACTGTTCTTTAAGAGGATGGATGCAACGTCCATTGGATGAGAGATATAGGGTGTCCTGGAACATCGTCTTGCTGTATCCCGATGTGCATTATAGGCAAACTCGAAAGCTTCAGGGATTGAAAGTACGAAATGTCCCGCTCGTGAGGAGGTCTCGTATTTCTCTTCCAGCTCCAGCAGATGAATCCGGAAGTTGGCTTTTCTGAGGTGTTCGTGTATGATGAGTTGCCCATTTTCATGAATCAATACTGACTGATAAGGTTCACTTTTCCATATACGCCTGGAAGGCACATCAGACCACTCGGCCATGTAGAAAAAGCGATCCGGCAATTCAGGAAGTTGTTCTCCTATTTCTGCGCTATGAACTATGACACCTGTTGGCTTTTTCTTAGAATCGGTACAATAAGTGGCTATATAATTTCTCAGATTCATGGTAAATCCCGTTTTTATATTAATATTATAGTAAAGGAATTAAACATTTCTTTTTACAATCCAGGAAGTAACTCTTACCCAGTTCTCAATTATTGATTCTTTCGGATCCAGCAAATAATCATAAGGAACATCTACACCCAAATTCAAAATATTGTGAAGTTGAACCATCTGGGAAAAAGATACTTTCTTTGCACTGTTTTCAGGGATCAAACCCCACCTCAATTCATCGACAAGATGGAGAATAGAAGAAATCAATGCAACCATAACAGGATTACGTGAAATGTTCCTGAGATTGTCATAAAATGGACCTTTTTTGTTTTCCCCTTCAAGGGATGTCGAAACTTTCCAGAAGTATTTTTCATCAATCCCAAACCTATCAAGCCTTACGAGCATATCCCTCTGGGAAACAGTTGATATACCTGATTGCTGATCCAGGGCCTTTAAAAGGACCTGGTTTACACATTTACAGATCAGTTCACCAAGTTTGGAATGAGGACCTGCGTCAGTCAACTGCAGAGAAGCAGAATCATTGGATACAATTGCCATCATATCAGTCCCGGTTCCGGTAGCCAATTCTTCAGAAAAACGACTTGGAATCATTAATTGACGCAGAACTGCTGATTTGGCTTCAGTAGCAGTCATCCAGGCCCTGGTAAGAGCATATGCTGGTAAATTTGCATCTATTAGAAGAATCATATTTATTGTCCCGCCAAGAGATTGCCATTTACCATTTTCCTGATAATAGGAAGCAGGGTCTGCAGGACTGCATGCATTTACTTCAACGCCCGCGGTTGCAATTGCTGTTACTTCAAGGCCACGGAAAGAGTGCGTGACAAAAGCAACATTCTCCATACTTGCAGCAGTTAGCAATGCAGCTGCATTTGATGCAGAATAGCCAAGTTGCTCCACTACATGGGAGAGATAGCCTTCAACACTTCCTTCTTCCAGCTCATTCTCACTTCCAACATGCCTTCCTATCCGCTGATTGATAAGGACATTGATATCATCACGGATACCCCCATTGAGCCAGGAATTGGAAATTATTCTCCTGTCTTTTGGCAGTGTAACTATAACGGAATCTGTGCCTGACCTGAAAACTTTTTCACCGGCAGATGTTTCAAGAAGAGGTTCACAGCCCCCATCCCGACAATTTACGGTCAACTCATTTTTGGTCATGCACCTTCTCCTGAATATAGATCAACACCGGACCTGAAGTAAAAAGTAAAAGCCTCAGAACTCATAGGGCTCATCACTATCTCAGAAGAGTATATCATCACTGGCTTTTTCCTTAGATACCAATCCCGGTAACAAGTTCCATGGCTGTTTCTTTGGGGTTTTCTGAATTATAAATACTTCGACCCACAATAATCCAGTTCGCACCTGATGCAATCACATCAGATGCTTTACCTCCCTGTGCACCTACACCGGGAGATATAATAGAAAGGCTATCACCTATTATAGAACGCAGGTGCTTTACCCTTTCTGGCCGGGTAGCCGGTGCGACAATACCTGTAGCACCGAATTCATACGCCATTGAAGCAATTTCATCGGCTATCGGCTGGAAATATTTCGCACCGCCCGGGTGGCTCATTTCAGAGACTACATAAATATCCCCATCATAAAGTCGGGCCACACCTATACAGGCTTTCAGGCTATCCTCACCTGTAAAACCATGCACGATTAGACCGCTGGCACCTGCCTTGAATACCTGCTCGCAGATAAGTTCATCCGTGTATGGAATGTCGGCAACCTTAAAATCAGCAATGACAGGAGCATAATCGGCAAGTCGGGAAATTACACTTAAACCTTCTGAGAGCACCAGCGGATAGCCCACCTTTATTGCATCCACACATTCAGCAACTTCGCTGGCAATCTTGACGGCGCGATCCATACGCGTAACATCCATTGCAATTATAAGGCCGGTATTCCTTTCCATGAAAATTAAACCTCTAGCAGTTTGAATGTTAATCTGATAGATGAACTTTTCTTTTGAGTTCTTCGACCACTTCAGGATTCTGCAGAGTAGTCACATCCCCGGGATAAGTATTATTTGTTATTGCGCGCAGGACCCGGCGCATAATCTTTCCACTACGTGTCTTTGGCAGGTCCCTTGCAAAAACTATCGCCGCCGGACGGGCTATCGGCCCAATCTCATCTACAACATGACCCTTAAGTTGCTCTTTCAGCTCATCACTAACAGGAACATCGGCTTCAAGCACAACATAACCGACTATTACCTCCCCCTTAATTTCATCCTCTTTCCCCTCAACAGCAGCTTCTGCAACGGCCGGATGGGACACAAGAGAACTTTCAATCTCCATGGTACCCAGTCTGTGACCGGAGACCTTGATCACATCATCAAGTCTTCCAAGTACCCAGATATAGCCATCCCTGTCAGTACGGGCACCATCTCCTGACATATAGATGTCATTACCCCATTTACTCCAGTAAGTTTCAATGAAGCGTTCTTCATCCCCATGAATGGTCCGGATCATGCTGGGCCAGGGTTTTTTAATTGCAAGATAGCCCCCATACCCTTCTGGAACCGCATTTCCTTCTTCATCGAGAATGGATACCTCGATTCCCGGGAACGGACGGACAGCACTACCGGGTTTCATCGGAGTAATGCCTGGCAGGGGTGTGATCATTATCATACCTGTCTCTGTCTGCCACCATGTATCAACTACCGGGCATTTCTTGTCCCCGATGTGCTCATAGTACCAGAGCCATGCCTTCGGGTTGATGGGTTCACCGACACTTCCCAGAAGCCGCAACGAAGAAAGGTCATGCTTTGCAGGTAATTGTTCTCCCCATTTCATGAATGTACGAATAGCTGTAGGTGCAGTATAAAAAATCGTCACTCCATAATTCTCAATTATACTCCAGAACCTGTCCTTTTCTGGATAATCCGGTGCTCCCTCATACATCAGCACAGTTGCACCGTTCAGCAGGGGACCATATGTAATATAGGAATGACCTGTAATCCAGCCCACATCCGCGGTACACCAGTAAACATCATCATCTTTCAGATCAAAGACCCATTTAGCAGAGATCGCTGTTCCGACAAGATAGCCTCCGGTGCTGTGGACCACACCCTTGGGTTTGCCTGTAGTTCCGCTAGTATACATTAAGAAAAGTGTATCTTCAGAATCCATGTGTTCAGGCGGACATTCATAATCCACCTGTTTTTCGATGTCATGCCACCACACATCCCGTCCCTCTGTGAAAAATACAGAATTTGCCGCATGATTGACAACCAGCACATGCTCTATGTCATCTAATTTTTCAAGTGCATTATCGGTTTTTTCCTTCTGGTTAACCAGTTTACCTTTGTGATAGTAACCATCACAGGTAATTACAAATTTGCTGCCTGCGTCCTCAACACGTTGGGCTAGTGCTTCCTGGGAAAATCCGGCAAATACCACACTGTGAGGAGCACCAATCCTTGCACAGGCAAGCATGGCAATAACAGCTTCAGGGATCATCGGAAGATAGATTGTTACAATATCTCCTTTCTGCACCCCCAATTCTTTCAATGCATTGGCAAAGCGACATGTGGAGTAAAAGAGTTCATTATAGGTAAAGGTACGATTGTTTGCCAT
Source organism: Methanohalophilus sp. WG1-DM (assembly GCF_004104135.1). Classification (NCBI taxonomy): domain Archaea; kingdom Methanobacteriati; phylum Methanobacteriota; class Methanomicrobia; order Methanosarcinales; family Methanosarcinaceae; genus Methanohalophilus; species Methanohalophilus sp. WG1-DM. Next base: position 102,802 of record NZ_RRBA01000003.1, read on the forward strand.
TTCCCCTTCCCATATAATCGCTGTCTTATCGCCCTTTGAAGAAAGATGCCTATCAATACAGTTATATGATGCGTTTAGACTGCCATTAAGGAACCATTTGCTATGCGGAGGTTTCCATTCTAAGACTTTATCCCATTTTTCAAACCAGTCTATATCCTCTGCAACTGAAGCCCAAAAACCTTCAAAATCCTCTTCAGCCTTCTTGTAGATGTCGGGGTCATTCATATTCGCCTGCATCCGGAAAGATTTGGATGCCTGAAATACACGCTCCTCTGCAAGTGATGATTCTATTATTTCATGCATGCTAGTGGACCTCCTTAAAAGTATATATAACCCTAATGATTAATCATGTATAAATGTAATGGTCCCGGTAAGATAAAAATCAACAGAAAGGCGAGCTCTGTATCAATCACAGAGCCCTGTAGTAACAATACCTACCTTCCCTGACAGGTTCAATTTTGCTCTTGTTTTCAAGTTTCTCAAGAATAGGAGAGAGCGTGTTTTCCTCAATTCCAAGGGATGTAAGCACCTGTGCAGCAGTACAGGGACGGCGCAAAATCAGGTCATACACTTCCTCCTCAATATTCTCATGTTTGAGGACGGAGCGGCCTCTTTTTATACCTTGCAATACAAGGCGCACTTTATTCCTGCCAAATTTACCGTCAAAATAGCTGGCAATTTCCTTCAACCTTTTCTCATCAACAGCATGTAGGGAAGATTCAGCGGGAGGTCGGGTTACAGTCAAGACTTCAACTTCATCCGGATCGATGTACTCCAGAACTTCTACAAGACGTGAAATTTCTCTATCGGATGAGTTGCCTGGAAACTCGTTACTTTCTACAAACATAGCCTCAATGGAAAGCTTGCAGCCATCCATCAGAGAAAGAGCCGCAAGTCCTTCTATAACTTCCTCCAGATGAATACCCGAAGCAGGTCTGTTAATATTCTGGAATGTATCCTCATAACCTGAGACTAGAGTGGCAACCACTAGATCAGCCTTTGCAAGATTCTGGCGCACATCCTTTCTGCCAACAAGGGAAGAATTAGTAATGACACAGATGGGTACATCAGAAATATCACGGATACCGTCGATCATCTCCCCAACCCATAGATTGAGGGTTGGTTCACAGGTTCCTGAGAATGTAATATAATCAATATCTTCTATACTGCGATGATAATGCCGAATACCTTCAACAACTTCGGAACACGTAACACATCCCACAGCATCCTCTGGAGATTGGATTTTATCTGTAACTGGACCCAGCTGACAGTAGACACAGTCAAAATTGCAGTTTTTCCGGCTGGAGAGGTTGCGTATAACATCCACACCCAGAGACCTGCCCAATCTTCGTGAGAGGATTGGCCCATAAATTATTCTGGACTTTCGTTTTCCCACAGAAATTCCCAAAAAATAAACAGGAGATCAGACATCCTCTGATCCCTTCCCTGAAAGTTGGGTTTTCAATTGTTCTATACGCCGGGAAAGCAAGTCCTTTTCTCTTTCAAGCACTTCAAGCTCGCTTTGTGGAGATACAGGCTGAGAAAGAGTCGCAAATGGACCCCGTCTACAGTAAGCCATACCTCGTTTGAAAGGGAGACCGAATCTGTAAAAGCCCCCCCTGAAAGAGTTTCCTCTTACCAATCGATTCTGCCATCCTGGAATATCATATCCGGTGCAATAACCTGCACCTCTTCCTGTCATTGGCCCCATTCCCCTGGGACCGGTTCTGTCTCCACCTGGCATATTAATACAACCTCCTTTGTCATTCTAGCATTGTTTCTGGTCTATAAATTCAACCTCGCACCATCTGGGAACCGCATTCAGGACATTTGGCCTGACTGCATGGTAAACCCAGTTGGTGTGGTTCAAGATGTCCACATGAAGGACACCTGCAATTCTGCGGAGCTGCAGCTCCACGGCCCGGGCGATTTCCACCACCTCTGCGACCCTGTCCCCTGGCCCCTATCGGACCATTTCCATCTGGACCTGTGCCATCTCCTCCAGGCATATTGAGTTCACCTCCTTCTAAAAAAATACCTTTTCCATTGACCAGTGCATCCGTGACTTTTTCAAGACCCCTACGAAGGGTTCTTTGAAATGTAGACTGATGGACTCCCATTTTCTGTGCAGCCTCTCCCTGAGACAAATTTTCCAAAATATTCAATCTCATGGATTCCAATTCATCTACACCGACATCAACAACAGGCATACTTTCATTCGTATCATCGGGACTGAAACGCCGACACCTGTAATGGAAGCCTACCATTCTCTTTTTCTTGGGACGCACCATAATATTGCATTATAATGCATAACTATATAAATTTAACTCCAAGAACAGATTGAATTCCAAACAGAAGGATAGCAGGACATAAAGATCACACATAATCAATTACTGCAGAGTCATGGTTTTTCATAAAACAGGTTTGGGATCGAATCCATACTACCCATAGTTTTTGAAGAGCCTGCGGGATAAATAACTACAAGAGAATCAACTTGTCTGCCAAGTTTCTTCTCATCATGAAGATAGAAATTTTCACTTTCCCGGGATACATTCTTAAGTAAAAATCTGGAATGGCTCCTTCCGAGTTCTATAACCTTAACTTCTTCAAAATCGTAGAAAAAAGATTCGAATTCGGGTTTAAGATGACGACTGCCTAATGCAAAAACATACATGTCTCCGAAAAAATCCAGGTCATAGAACAGATCAACTGTGGCATCAGTACCTGAAAATCGGACCTGCATACTTGAAATATGTATATAATCCCCGCCATCCTCAGCCGCAAGTGCCCCTGATATAGAGCACGAAAGCAGCAAAGTTACGAGTATAAGCCCTGCAATTCTCATTGGTATAGGATAATACGCTATAATTAATATGTCTATTCATATCTGTGGTGCATATAAAAGGGAAAACATTAATACTAACAAAAATATGTTAGGGCAAATCGAACATGGCACACATCAATCTAAAAATTTTGAAACGTTAATTTCTTATTAGGTGTGTTCTATTTCAATCTGCCTTCCCGGCGCCTTTACAAAGTATTATTTCAGGATAAGGGCAGCTTAACAGCAAATCTGCCTGAAATCCAATCAAAGCATTATCATTACAGTTAAACAAATTTAGGAGAACAATAATGCAGGATATTATATACCTCGCCCCTCTGGCAGGTATCGTAAGTCTGGTATTTGCTGCATTTTTCGCGACCCGTGTCCTCAAGGAAGGAACCGGTAACGAGAAAATGCAGGAAATTGCCACTGCGATACAGGAAGGGGCCATGGCATATCTGAATCGCCAGTACAAGACAATAGCCATAGTTGCTGTAATCCTTGCTTTCTTAATCTACGCCCTGCTGGGAGAAAACAGCGGAAAAGTAGCGATAGGATTCATAGTAGGAGCAGCCAGTTCAGCTATTGCCGGATACATTGGGATGAATGTGTCTGTAAGAGCAAATGTCAGGACAACAAACGCCGCATCCAGAGGACTGCATGAAGCCATGCAGGTCGCTGTCCGCGGAGGAGCAGTAACCGGGCTTGCCGTCGTAGGACTGGCCCTTCTGGGTACCAGTATATTCTACATATTATTCGGCAATGTCGATCAAGTAGTAGGATTCGGATTCGGTGCAAGTCTAATCAGTCTCTTCGCAAGGGTTGGCGGTGGAATATACACCAAAGCAGCCGATGTGGGAGCAGACCTCGTAGGAAAAATTGAAGCGGGAATCCCCGAAGATGACCCCCGAAATGCCGGTGTAATTGCTGATAACGTCGGTGATAATGTCGGTGACTGTGCGGGTATGGGAGCAGATCTTTTCGAGACATATGTAGTAACAGTCCTTGCAGCGATGCTGCTTGGTGCACAGGTACTCGAGTCATATCCCAATGCAATAATCTACCCATTAATTCTCGGTGCCGTGGCAATCTTTGCCTCCATTATCTCCATCTTCTTCGTGCGTGTCGGAAACGATAACAAGATCATGAAAGCCCTTTACAAAGGAGTTGCTGTAGCCGCATTGTTGTGTCTTGTTGCCTTCTACTTCGTAACAGACATACTCATTGGAGACATCAACATTTATTATGCATCCCTGGTAGGTGTTGCTATTATGGTGTTGATGGTTGTTTTCACCGAATATTATACTTCAACGAGTTACAGACCTGTCAAGAAAGTAGCAGAGGCTTCTGAGACCGGTGCCGGTACAAATGTAATTTCAGGACTTGCAATGGGCTTTGAAAGTACTGCCCTTCCTGTTGTAATTATCGTAATCGGAATTCTTGCCGCATTCTTCGTTGCAGGCGGAGCTGTAAATCCTGCAATGGGGCTATATGGTATTGCAATTGCCGCAGCAGCAATGCTCTCTACCACAGGAATGATCGTTACCCTGGACTCCTACGGACCAATTACGGATAATGCCGGCGGAATAGCCGAAATGGCCGGTCTACCCGCCGAGGTGCGTGAGATCACAGATGCCCTGGATGCTGTAGGTAACACCACCAAGGCAGTAACAAAAGGATACGCTATCGGATCCGCTGCACTGGGAGCACTGGCTCTTTTCGCCGATTACAGGCACAAAGTAAACATTGAAACAGGCGGACTCAGTCTTGACAATCCTATCGTACTTGTCGGATTGTTTATCGGTGCTCTCCTGCCATTCATCTTCAGTGCTGTCACGATGCAGGCAGTTGGAAAAGCTGCTTTTGGCATCATCAATGAAGTTAGGCGTCAGTTCAGGGAAATACCTGGTATCATGGAAGGTACAACCAAACCAGAGTATGGAAAATGTGTGGATATTGTAACAGCCGCTGCAATCCGCGAGATGGCAATTCCTGGTATTCTTGCAATCGCAACTCCATTACTTATAGGCTATATCCTCGGACCACTTGCCCTGGGAGGATTGCTTATAGGAATTATCGCATCAGGACTTCTCCTTGCCCTTACAATGGACAATGGTGGAGGAGCATGGGATAATGCCAAGAAACTTATCGAGGATGGACATCATGGCGGAAAAGGTTCCGAAGCTCATAAAGCAGCAGTTGTCGGAGATACCGTCGGAGACCCTTTCAAAGACACCGCAGGACCCGCACTGAACTCCCTTATTAAGGTAGTCAACATGATTGCAATCCTGTTCTCCTCCCTGTTTATAGGGGCAGGAATATTCTGAAGGTCTCTTGACCTTCATTTTCTTTTTTTTGATATAATAAAACAGTAAAAGCTATCCTACACTTATTTGTTATAAAGATAATAGAGATTGCCCTATTGAGAATTACTAATGGGGAAAAGCTGACGGGTTTTAAGGGGGGTTTAATATTTGGGGAGTGGGGTTTTAGGAAAAGAAAGACAACCCGTCAGCAACCCTCGTGATGACTACATGTTATATATATTTTACTGTTTGTGGCAATCCTGCATACTATAGCATATTCCACGCCTGACAAGTTCCATCTCGATTTCTTCAAAAAAAACACCCCTGCCAGCAATATATTCATGTGTAAAGTTTGACACCCTGCCGGCAGGACCACTCACTGTTGTGAGATCTGCAGCACAGGAGGGGCTCTTTCCTACTCCTACAAATTCAACGGAAAAACCCCTGCGATAAAATTCCTCGAGCATATCTGCAAAAGGGGCAAATAATTGTCTGCAGAATTTCCTGTAGGATGAATGGATTAACTGGTCTCTGGTAATTTCCCGGCGACTTGAACCAAAATATATCAGTTCCGGACAGGGAAGTTGAATTACATTCTTTTTCCCGGGAGAAAACTTTCCCGGATTTTTAATCCCTGCCAGACGCGACTCAGGGTTGAGAAGACAGTGAGAAACTACCATAATTTTATCATTTTCGGCATCCATTGAATCACCTGCATGAGAATCTTTATACAATAAGAAGACTTATGGGTACGCAGTTATATCCATAGGGATACTTCCATATAACTATCACGATATGGTAATCGGGAGATAATATTTAATGGAAAATATAAATACGGTTCTGAGAAAAGGTTTTCAGACCTGGACACACAATCTCAATATTTGCATCCCCTTCTTTTTGAACATATTTGCAGGTATATTTGCAATGTTTGTTATTTTCATGGTTGCGGTCATCATATTTGTTATGCCTGCAATGCAGGACATTACAACAGACCCCACAAATATCAATCCTGAAATGGCATTTGGAGTCCTCACAGCCGCCTTTTATGAAAATATGGGATTGTTCATACTCCTGTTTATCGCAGCATTTGTAGTATCCACCCTGATAAGTTCCTATTTTTACGGCGGAGCCATAGGAATGGCAAAAAAAGCTCTTCAAAATGGGTCCACCAGCATCAATGAGATGTTTACATCAGGAAAAAAGAACTTGATCAACCTCTTCCTTACCAGATTCATAGTAATACTGATTATCCTCGCAGGAATAATCTTCGTGGTGCCCGGAATACTGGCAATTGGGGATCTGAGCATATTGATACAAAACCCTGAAGAAGCACTCTCGGGAACATTAATCCTTGTTTTTGGAATATTTGTCTGGATATTCTATGCAATCGTAGTCAAACTGATTTTTACTTTTGCAGAATATGCACTGGTTGTTGGTGGACTGGAACCCCTGGAAGCCCTGGAAGAAGGTTTCTCATTTTTCATGAACAATAAACTTGATACAGTTATCCTCTGGCTGGTTCTGATTGGCCTGTCAATACTCACAGGAGTAGCCGGGGAAATTCTCAGTTCCATCGAAATACTCAGCACATTCTGGTCATTTGCCGATTTTGTCCTGTCCTTTGCAGTAATCCAGCCTCTGACAGTACTGTGGTGGACAAGGATGTATTTAAGCGGTAAAAGCACACAGTTTTATGATATTGATGACTATCTGGAGTTTAAGCGTTGATCAGGTCTTGCCAAGAAGCCGACATGCCTGACAGACATCAGCAGTGCAGGCCTGTCCGCAAATTGTGCATTTTTTAATTTCCGCCTGAGGGAATTCTTTTGCAAGTATTCCCACCATTTTATCAAAGCCCTTCTGGATTGAATATTTCGTACCGGGATGTTTTTGCTCAAAATCATCAAGCATCAGTCTTACTTCGTTACGCAAGGCCTCGTGTTTGTAAGGACACAGGCTTATATCTACCGGAATATCATTGACCTTTGCATACAATTCCACTTCTTTTTCAGGGATTTTGCGTAAGGGTTTGGCACGCAGGACCAAACCTTCGAGTTCTCTTGGCGGAGAAAGACGTATCATCCGCTCCACATCACCCCCCAGATGATTCATCATTATCGTCTGGGCTTCATCATCAAGGTTATGGCCTGTCACAAGTCGTTTTGCCCCGATATCAAGAGCTATCCTGTTAACCAGGGATTTGCGCAGCACACCACAATAACTGCATGCACCATGTACCCTTTCTTTTGCTGCCAGTTCATCAAGGGATGTATCGTATTCCTCAGCAAAACTATGGATAAGATGCTTTACACCAATATCAGATGTCAGTTTTTTGGCATAGCCTATTGAGCGCTTTCTGTAAACAGAAATACCTTCATCAACTGTAATTGCAACCAGTTCCAGATCCCTGCGTTTGCCAAAAATCTTGTTCAAAATATACAGGGCCACACAGCTATCCTTACCACCACTCAAGGCAACTGCAATTTTTTCGTTTTTACCTATATTGTAATTCTTGCGAATCGTAAGCTTGACCTTGCGTTCTACATCTTCTGTAAAATGTTTTTTGCACAGGTGCATACCGGAATATGGCTGGTAAATGATAGCTTCATGATTGCATTTCATACACCTGGTTTTTTCTTCGGTCATGTGACCACATTCAATTTGACCTCGTATAAATACTTACGTTACACATTGAATACAAATAAAAATAGCAAACGGATAATATTCTAATATAAACAAAAATATAAATATTGTTATGAATGAATAACGGGCAATCATGACAGTTGAAATATCCCTGATACTGTTGTCAATCCTTGCAGGTTTTCTGCTGGGAATTGTTTCCGGCCTTATCCCGGGCATACATACAAACAATTTCGCCCTGATACTGGTAGGAGTAAGCCCCATTCTTCTGAATCAGGGAATCGAACCTCTTTATGTAGCAATAATTGTATTATCCAACTCCATATCTCACACTTTCCACGACATAATACCTGCCATCTTTCTGGGCGCACCTAACGATGACATGGCCCTTGCAGTCCTGCCTGGCCATAGGTTGCTCCTGGATGGGTATGGTGCCGAAGCTGTCAGGCTTTCTGCCCTGGGAAGTGCAGGTTCTGTTGCCTTTGCCCTGATAATGGCATATCCCCTGGTATTTTTTTTCACAAATGCCTATGATACTATACAGGAAAATATGGCCTGGATACTCATAGCCATATCAGCCATACTTATCCTGACCGAGAAAGGAGAATATGTCACAGGGCAGGGATCACTTGCCTCATTTAGATACAAAGGTTATGCTCTTTGTCTCTTTATACTAAGCGGATTGCTGGGATATTTTGCATTTGAGATGGAATATCTGGCAACGCCAATCTTAAAATTTGGAGAAACGTCCATTCTGTTACCTATTTTGAGCGGATTATTCGGTGCCTCCCAACTAGCAATCAGCCTGATGTCAGATTCGCACATCCCTTCTGAAAATATATCCCGCATGCAACTTTCAGTAAAGAGAATATTACGTGGCATAATATCCGGCAGTTTTGCTGGCTCAATTGTTGCGTGGCTGCCCGGGATCTCGGCTTCAATTGCCACAGTGGTTGCAAGATTTACTATTCCAAAAGAAATTGACAGGGACGATATTGAAGATGAACTGGAAGATTCAAAAGAGTTTATAGTATCTATATCCGGAGTTAATACAGCAAACTCTATTTTTGGCCTTTTTGCCCTGGCGATGATCGGTAAAACAAGAAGCGGTGCTATGGTAGCAGTCAACCGTTTGCTTGATTCTGCAACCATTGATAGCCGCTCAATAATTCTTTTCCTGACAGCAATAGTTGCAGCAGCCCTGCTATCCTACCTATCTACCATAGCCATTGGAAACAACGTACATCATGTCCTGAAGAAAATAGAATACAAAAATCTCTGTTTTGCTGTCATAGCCGGACTTACTATAATGGTAGCCCTTTTCACCGGGATTTTCGGAATACTGCTCTTTTTGACAGCCACTACAATAGGCATGCTTCCCCCTTTCATGAAGGTCAGGAGAAGTCACCTTATGGGAGTAATTTTGCTGCCTGTGATCCTTTACTTCATTTGAGCATCATCAAAGGATGTAATCATATCCACCATATTGTCCCTGACATTTTTGATAGATTCCAATGCATCCCCACCCAAATCAATGGGTGACAGACCCTGCAGATCGGCTTCTATAAAGTCCGATGAAAAAGGAATCTCGCCAATTACCGGGACACCGATATCCTCCAGCACAGTTGACATGTCAGCTTCATTACTCTTGTTAATGACCGCAGCAATATGTCTGATACCAATCTCGTCAGAAAGTTTCTTTATGCGTGATGCAGTTTCAATGGAACGTCTGCCCGGCTCCACAACGATCAGCATTAAATCAATGCCTTTTGTGGTTCCCCTGCCCAGATGTTCTATGCCGGCTTCCATATCCATTATGACAGCACTGCTGTCCTTGAGTACCACATGTCGCAGCAGGGCGCGCAAAAATGCTGATGCAGGACACATACAGCCACTTCCGCCCCTTTCCACCGTACCCATGACAAGCATTTTCACATTATCAGGGCCCACTGCCCCGAATCTTTCAACTACATCATCCACTTTCGGGTTGTATTTGAACATGCCTCCTGTCTGCCCCGCACGCTCCTCGATCATTTCCCTGTATTCGGTCAATGGTTTGGGAGGAACTGTTATACCCAGTGAGGAAGCCAGGTTCATATCTGGATCCGCATCTATTGCCAGTACATCATAGCCATCCCTGGCCAGTAAACGTGCAATCGTACCTGAGATGGTGGTTTTTCCCACACCGCCTTTGCCTGTAATCGCAACTTTGAACATCTTAGTCACCATGTTAACGAAATAACGGAAAGCCAATATACTTCTTCATTAAAGTAGTATCTAAATATAACAAACAGGACTTAAATTATTATGATGGATTCCCCTACAGATAAATACCGGTTAATAAGATCGATACTTGTTAAGATACTTGTACTTAACCTGATTGTATCCTTTGCCAAAATCGGCTATGGTAGTTTTACTAACACCTTAAGTATGGAATCTGACGGTTATCATTCCCTATTTGATGGCATCTCCAACATAATAGGCATTCTCGGAATCCAGATCGCATCAAAACCGCCTGATCGCAGTCATCCCTACGGACACCAAAAATATGAATCCCTGGCATCGGTTTTTATTGCGGTATTGCTGTTCATAGTAGCGGTGGAAATAATCTCCAAATCAGTTGAACGTTTTATCTCACCATCCACACCGGAGATCACTTTTTTAAGTTTTGTTGTAATGATACTTACCATTGCGGTCAACCTCTTTGTAACAATATACGAAAAAAGAGAAGGGGACAAACTGAAAAGTGACATCCTGATTGCAGATTCCATGCATACGAGAAGTGACATCTATGTTTCCATATCAGTCATCGCAGGCCTGCTTGCTGTAAAAGGTGGATACCTCCTTATAGATCCGATAATAGCTGTCATTATCTCCCTGTTTATAATCCGCGCAGCGATCAATATAATCAAAAGCAGCAGCAAAACCCTATGCGACGAATCAAGGATTGATGAAGATATAATATGTAACATAGCTTTTGAAGTAGATGGCGTCATGGAATGCCACCGGATACGCACAAGAGGGACAAAAGGAGAATATTATATCGATCTGCATATAGAGGTGGATCCAAAAATGCCGGTTGATCAGGCCCATGCTATATCCCATCAGGTGAGCGATCAAATAAAGCAGTACATGGAAGATGTAAAGGATGTAGTTGTGCATACGGAGCCACATGAAAAGCAGGATTGAAGCAAATTGATAAATAACGGAATGTGTAACATAATAGCATGGCAGGAAACACGTTTGGCCATTCATTCAGGATAACCACATGGGGAGAATCCCACGGAAAGGCATTAGGAGTAGTTGTGGACGGAACTCCTGCGGGGTTGGCTCTTGATGAAGCGGATATACAGAAGGAATTGGATCGCCGCCGACCGGGACAGAGTGGCGCTGCAACACCCCGCAAAGAAAAAGATCGGGTAGAAATTCTGTCGGGAATTTTTGAAGGTATTACAACAGGCACCCCAATATCACTGATAGTTTACAATAAGGATGCAAATTCCAGTTCCTATGACAAATTGCGCAATAAACCCAGACCCGGTCATGCGGATTTTACCTATATGGAAAAATATGGCCACAGAGACCACAGGGGGGGAGGACGGTCGTCAGGACGTGAGACCATTGGCAGGGTAGCAGCCGGCGCAATTGCAAAAAAATTACTTGGAGCATACGGTATCGAAGTAGTTGCACATGTAATAGAACTCGGAGGAATACGGGCAGAAAATATCGATCCGGATATCAAAACTGCAATCGAAAAAAATCCTGTACGCTGCGCAGACCCTTCAGCTGCTACAAAAATGCTTGAAATGATAGAGAAAATGCGCAACTGCGGGGAAAGCACCGGAGGAATTGTGGAAATCCTTACCACAGGTGTACCGGCAGGATTGGGAGAACCGGTATTCAATAAGATCGATGCAGATATTGCGGCTGCAATGATGGGTATCGGTGCAGTCAAGGGAATTGAATTTGGTGCAGGATTCAAGGCAGCCCGAATGAGAGGCAGTGAGATGAACGATGCCTTTGAAGTTGACAACGAAACAATAAAACCACTTACCAACAACGCAGGCGGGGTGCTCGGAGGACTTACCACAGGCATGCCAATAATTTGCCGCTGTGCTGTAAAACCCACACCATCAATCTCATTACCCCAGCATACGGCAGATATGATGACAAAAAAAGAAGAAATTATAGAAATTAAGGGTCGCCATGATCCGACTATCCCTCCGAGAATGGTACCTGTCGCCGAGGCCATGATGGCAATTGTACTGGCCGATTATATGATACAGAGCGGCCGTATAAATCCGGATAGCATACTGCCTGAAAAATGAAAAGAAAGAGAAAGGAAAAGATTACAAATCCAGTTTTTCCATTCTTCCTACGGCTTCTTCTATACGTTCAACAGTCTGGGTGAGAGCGAACCTGATATAGCCTTCACCATAATCGCCAAATCCTACACCCGGAGTCGCGACAATTCCCGCTTCTTCAAGCAGGAGGGAAGAAAAGTCAATTGAACTATATTTTTCGGGAACCCGGGCCCATACATAGAAGGTGGCCTTTGGCGGATTCACATCAAGACCCATCGCGTCAAGACCTTTCAGCAGGGCATCACGTCTTTGCTTGTATACACTATTCATATCTGTGACACACTGCTGGGAACTGTCCAGTGCAGTAATTCCTGCCTTCTGAACAGCCTCGAATGCACCTGAGTCTATATTGGACTTGACCTTTCCAAAGCCGGTGATTATATCCTTGTTACCCACGGCAAAAGCAATCCTCCAGCCTGTCATATTGTAAGTTTTGGAAAGAGAATAGAATTCAACACCTACATCCATCGCACCATCAACACTCAGGAAACTGGGAGCCTCATAACCATCATAAACCATATCGGAATAAGCATTGTCGTGGACTATCACAACATCATTTTCCCGTGCAAAATCCACAACCTCTTCAAAGAACTTGAGGTTTGCTGTGGCTGAAGTCGGATTGTTGGGGTAATTCATGAACATGAGTTTGGTTTTCTCAAGTACATCCTTCGGAATCGAATCCAGGTCCGGAAGGAAATCATTTTCCTCAAGCAGAGGCATAATATGAGGTACACCACCTGCAAATTGGGTGCCTATCTTGTACACCGGGTATGCGGGATCAGGCACAAGGGCTACATCTCCGGGATTGAGGAAAGCAAGAGGGATGTGTGCTACACCTTCCTTGGAGCCAATCATTGTGAGGGCTTCGGTGGCCGGGTCAACATCAATTCCCTTTGTATCCTTACACCAACGAGCTGCTGCCTCCCTGAAAGCCGGCATGCCAGAATAGGACGGATACCTGTGGGTTGATGGATCGCGGACTGCCTCGCACATGGAATCGACGATATGCTGATGAGTAGGTTGATCAGGGTCACCCACACCAAGGTCTATTACATCCACTCCTTTTTCCTTTACCCTGGCTTTGGCTTCATCTATCGTTGCAAACAAATACGGTGGTAGTGCATTTATTCTGTCTGAGTACATTGCTTCACCTGAATTACAATCAAAAATTTTGATATAGCAGTATCAGTAGTCATATTGTAATGAAGCTATTTAAAAATCATGGGTGGTAAAAAAGAAAAAAGGTCACTTATTGCTCAATGGCTTCAAGGACATCTTTATTCCCAGGTGATACATCAGAGAACGATGATGATTCGGGAATTGACAGGGTGAAATCATATGTATAATCCAGTTCAACTGAGCCAGAGGTCAGATTACATGCAAGCACATGTCCACCGATTTCTTTGTTTGCATCTATGAAGTGGAAATGATAACCCGGCACATTGATGTTTTCAATATAATAGGGAAGAAGGAAGCCAACCATTGTACCATTAATATTTTCATGATGATACACAGCTTCCTCTTCTGCCACTACGTCCAGCAGAGGGCGATAGGGCTTACTCTGGGCAGGTACACTTCGTATACTTAGGTTTTCAAATGTTCCCTCTATTTTCAATGCATACAGGAGATTTGGGCCGGGAATGTTTTCTTTAATCATGGATTGGAGAGACGCATAATCCGTATTTGACCCAATTGTGATCGTGTCATCTGCTTCAAAGAAGGTCACTGCCGCAAAAGGAGTTGTAGCCGTATCGTTTACCTGATAAATGTAACCATCTGCTTTTGCCCGGTAAACTTCACCGTCAATAACTATCATTTCACCATCCAGCCGATCAAAGGTACCCAATCCAATATCACCCTGTTCCTTAAGATCGCGAACCTGCATATCCCCATCATAGGAGCCGGCAATTAAAGAGTCAATTGTGGATGTCTGGAAAAGAACATCATTATTGGATACGGCAGGTTCATCAGTTGTTGTGGTACAACCTGAAAAAGTAAGAAATAGCAGAATGCCCAGCAGCACAATACTCCAGATATTATTACTCATAGTGAAGTGTATGAAAATAAAAGTATAAATATTTTTTTTGTGTTGGGGTAAAATTCCATTTTTCCAACATTGGAAGCATAAATGTGCCGCTGCATTCATAACAATTTACAAATCCATTTTTTGTACTATACCAAAAATACCAAAAGGTTTAAACTTGAAACACAATGTATGAGTGAATAACCAGAATCATTTATATATAAAGAATGTGAAAAGAGAGAGAGAGAAATGAGAGAAATTATTGGGAATATTGTTTTTTGGCCAAATACCAAAAAAACATTTTTGCTTATATTAATACTAGCCATAATTGCCACTACAGGTTGTACGGAGGAAAACAGTTCAGACCAGCCTGAAAAAACAACGGTTGTTGTAAGCATACCTCCCCAGGCCGAATTTGTGGAAAAGGTCGGAGGAGAGCATGTTGAAACAATCGTAATGATTCCGCCTGGTGCAAGTCCTGCCACCTATGAACCAACTTCAAGTCAGCTGAAAGAACTCAGCAAAGCGGAAATATACGTAAAGGTTGATTCCGGATTACCTTTTGAAAAAGTATGGCTGGAAAAAATAAAGGACCTGAATGATGACATGTTATTTGTGAATTCTTCCAAAGGCATTGATCTGAGGCCAATGGGAGAAGGAATGGACCCCCATGTATGGAATGATCCCAATAATGCAATTATAATGGTCGATAACATATACAAAGCCCTGGTTGAGGTAGACCCATCCAACGAAGAAACATATACACAAAACCGGGATTCCTACACCGAGGAACTTAAGTCTCTTGACAGGGAGATTCAGGAAACACTTGAAAACAAATCGGGGAATAGTTTCATGGTCTATCATCCTGCATGGGGATACTTTGCAGAAAGGTACGATCTTAATATGGTACCCATCGAAACCGAAGGTAAGGAAGCAAGTGCCAGACAGCTCAGTGAGGTCATAACTTTTGCAAAGCAGGAAAACATAACTATTATCTTTGTGCAGTCCCAATTCAGTACACAGAGTGCAGAAGCCGTTGCAGAAGAAATTGACGGCAAGGTTGTGAAAGTGGACCCCCTTGCACGCAATTATACAGACAATATGTATAAAGTAACAGAGGCTTTCCGTGAAGGACTTAAATAACCATCAGCATGCAGTGGAAATAAAAAATATGTGGTCGTATTACCACGATGTACCTGCCCTCAAGGAGATAAATCTTGACGTGCAGGAAGGAACTTTCCTGGGAATCATTGGACCTAACGGCGGGGGAAAAAGTACTTTATTAAAAGTAATTCTCGGCCTGATAGAACCAGACAGAGGTGATGTACGCATATTCGGTAAAAAACCGAAGGAGGGGAGAAACATTGTAGGTTATGTCCCCCAGCACAGTGCATCCAGACTGGATTTTCCCATCAATGTATGGGATGTGGTAATGATGGGACGTATTGGAAAAGCATCCCTTTTCAGAAAATACAGTCCTGATGACCGGAAAGTGGTGAAGGAAGCCCTTGAAAAGGTCAAAATGTATGAATACAGGGACCGCCACATTGCCGAACTTTCCGGCGGGCAGAGGCAAAGGGTTTTCATAGCCCGGGCACTTGTCACAGAACCAAAACTGTTACTTCTCGATGAACCTGTGGCCGGAATAGATACAACTATGCAAAAGGAGTTCTATGAAATACTTGAAGAACTCAAATCCCGGGTTACAATCATTATGGTATCCCACGATATTAGTGCGATCTCTGTCTATGTAGATAAAGTGGCCTGCCTGAATCAGAAACTCTACTATCACGGTACTAAAGAAATAAAGCCCGAGGACCTTGAAGAAGCCTATAAGTGTCCCGTAGAAATGATAGCACATGGTGTACCCCATAGGGTATTGAAAGCCCATTGAGGAAATTGAACATGCTGGATATCTTACAATACACATTCATGCAAAATGCTATCGTTGCAGGCCTGCTGGCCAGCATAGCATGCGGGATTATCGGGGTATATGTGGTTGTCAGGAAGATCGTTTTCATAAGCGGAGGGATTGCACATGCCTCTTTTGGCGGTATTGGGCTGGGCTATTACCTGGGAATTAATCCCCTTTTCAGTGTCCTGCCTTTCAGCCTGCTTTCTGCACTTGTAATAGGTCTTGTCAACAGACGTACCAATATAGCCGAAGATACCGCAATCGGAATACTATGGTCTGTAGGTATGGCACTGGGAGTCCTATTCATAGGCCTTACACCGGGATATGCACCGGATCTTATGACCTACCTTTTTGGTAATATACTGACAGTCCCTGTAAATGATATCTATTTGATGCTAGTAATTGATATCCTGATCATTGCAAGTGTCTATCTGCTTTACAAAGAATTCATGGCCATAAGTTTTGATGAAGAATTTGCACAGGTTTCAGGACTGCCGGTTGAAAAGCTTAGTCTGTACATGCTTTGCCTGATAGCCCTTACCATAATAGTCATGATCAGAGTTGTAGGATTGATTCTTGTTATAGCCCTGTTAACGATACCGGCATCATTGAGCCGTGAATTTACAGATAAACTTGACAGGATGATGATGCTTGCTGTTATATTCGGCACGGTATTTACCTTTATAGGCCTGTTTTTATCCTACTACTTAAGCGTACCTTCCGGAGCCACTATAATATTAACAATGGCGGCTGGTTATATGCTGCATTTCCCATTCAAGGGAAAAAATAAAAAAACCGCATAAGATTAATGATAAAATATTAATTGAATCAGCCAGATATTCAATATTGTAATCTTTTTATGGGCGAGATGACAAAGGGTACTACAATGCAAAATCTTCTGGAAAGAATACTTGACACTATTTGCAAAGGCACATGGGTCGTTGACAAAGACGAGATTTTTATCTATTTTGACAAGGGAATGGAAGAAATCACCGGTATCAAAAGCGAGGAAGTGATAGACAAAAAACTGGAACAATATATGTCTGCCTCCCGCCACAGTGTTGGTGATGAAGCCCATTTCAGGGAAATGTTCCTGAGGGCAAAAGATTCTCTGAAACCCATACCCTACAAAACCATGCCAATCGTTACAAAGGGCGGCAACTTAAGTTTCCAGACAGGCAGATTGATTCCTTTACTCAACCAGAAAGGAAATTATGACGGGATGATCTGTACTGTAGAAAGCGTTAGCGAGCAGAAGATAAGCCAGAAAACCTTACGTAAAAGACTCCGTTCGGACAGGAAACTCGAGGAAATCTATAAAAACAGTCCTGTTGTGGCCTTCCTGTGGACCGCAGAGAAAGACTGGCCTGTGGAATTCGTATCCGGAAACATTTCCCAGTTTGGTTATACGCCCGAAGATTTCACTTCCGGCAAACTTATCTATGGAGACATAATATATCCCGATGACCTCGATATGGTACGCAGCGAGGTCAGCGAGCATGAAATTGAAGGCAAGATCTTTTTTTCCAAGGAATACCGCATACTCACCAAATCCGGAGAAATACGCTGGGTGATTGAGCGGTCCTTTATAGGAAGAGATGAAGTTGGAGAACCTTCGTACTACCAGGGCATCATAATTGATATTACAGACCGTAAATTGGCCGAAGAGGCTATGCGAGAATCTGAAAAGAAATACAGATTGATCTTTGAAAATTCTCCCCTGGGAATATTCCATTTCGATGAAAATGGTGTGATAACCCACTGCAATGAGAATATAATGCATATTCTCGAGATGACCAGAGACCAAATAATCGGTTTCAACATACTCAAGGATTTAAAAGACAAAAAGATGTATGAAGCTGTAAAAGCTGTATTCCTGAGACGTTCTGGTCATTATGAGGGAAAATATCATTCCACCACAAGTGAAAAAGTAACCCCTATAAAAGCCGATTACAGCCCCTACATATCAGAAGATGGCGAGCTGTTGGGAGGAGTCGGGATTGTTGAAGATATCAGTGACCGCATGAAAGCCGAAGAAGCCCTCCACCTGGATGAATCGCGCCTGGAAACCCTTGTAAAGCTTAACCAGATGACAGAAGCCTCCCTGAAAGAAATCATCGATTTTGCAAGAGCTGAGGGAGTGCGACTTACAGAAAGCAAGATTGGCTATCTTGCATTTGTGGATGAAGATATAGGTGCCATACAACTGAAATCCTGGTCCGATACTCCAATGAATCGCTGTAAAATTAAGGACAAGAAGATAGAATACAAGATCGAAGATGTAGGACTCTGGGGAGAAAGTATACGACAAAGACGACCATTTATAAATAACGATTACAATAGGCCACATCCCAGGAAAGGCGGATACCCAAAGGGTCATGTGGAACTGATTCGCCATATGGATGTACCTATTTTTGAGCGAGGCAAGATTGTAGCCCTTGCCGGAGTGGGGAATAAGAATGAAAATTATGACAGTTCTGATGTAAGACAGCTTACCCTCCTCATGCAGGGGATGTGGAGAATCGTACAGCGCCGCAAAACTGAAAAGGAACTTGAAAGATCAGAAGATAAGTTCCGCACAATATTTGCCAGCACCAATGATGCGATCTTTGTGCATGACCTTAAAGGCAACATTATGGAAGTTAATAAAGCGGCCTGTGAAACCACGGGATACAGCAGGGATGAATTACTCCGCATGAAAACAAAAGAAATAAACACCAGTCTTTCTATGGAAGAGATACCCCAAAGGATCAAAGAGGTCAAAGAAAAGGGGCATGCCATCTTTGAGGCTACATACAGACACAAGGATGACACTACAATTCCTGTAGAAATCAGTGCCCGTATGATAGAGTATAATGATAAACCTACAATACTGGTTGTTGCCCGTGATATTACCGAACGTAAAAGGGCCGAAGAAGAACTCAGGAAATATGCAGAAGATCTGGCAAAGGCAAATGAGGAATTGAAATCGCTGGATAAAATGAAAGATGAATTTCTTTCCAATGTGAGTCATGAATTGAAAACCCCTCTCACATCGATCATGGGTTATACAGAACTTCTAAATGACGGCAGCCTCGGGGAACTGGGAGAAGAACAGAAACATGCAGAAGAAACCGTGATGCGTAATACAAAAAGGCTGCAGAGACTCGTGGATTCACTGCTATATCTCAGTCGCACACAGGCAGGCACTGTTCAGTATGATTTTGAAACATTGAATATATCCGAACTGGCAGACCAGATTATAGAGGACCTGCAGATCCAGACTAAAGAGAAAAATCTGGAAATGATTAAGAAAATCGAACCGAACCTTCCTCAAATAAAAGGAGACCGGGACAAACTTACTGATATGTTCACCAATATAATAGATAATTCGATCAAATTCACTCCAAAGGGCGGTTCAATTACTGTCTTTGCAAACAAAGAAGATGGATACATACATATCAATATCAAAGATACGGGAATCGGCATACCGAAAGATATGATAGACAACTTATTCCAGAGATTTTACCAGATTGATTCTTCCCAGAAGCGTAAATACGGTGGTACAGGGCTTGGTCTCTATATCTCCAAGACCATAGTAGAGGCACACGATGGAGAAATTTGGGTGGAAAGTGAAGGTAAAGGAAAGGGAACAGAAGTGCATATTAAACTTCCTGTAGGCGAAAAATAAAGAATTACTTTTATCAGAACAGCTACTTTTATTTGATAAGACCTTGAATAGAAGGGCAGTCAGAAAGTCCCATTAAACCACTTTTCATGTGGGCAGACCCCTTAAAATTGTTCATTTGAGGAATAATCATGAGTGATATTTTACGAAGAGGACGCCTTGATTCTCTCCCGGACGAGGAAATAATGCGTTATACTTCATCCATGGAAGACGATAAATGGATATTTGATTCTGATGTCCTGGTGGATTTTGCCCACACGATCATGCTGAAAGAGCAGGGAATCATCCCCACAGATGATTGTGCCAAAATCCTGGATGGATTGAAGCGCATCCGCGAAGAGGGTATCGATTCCCTTGACCATAGTTACGAAGATATACACATATCCCTGGAAGCCAGACTTATTGATATGGCAGGAGAAGACGTAGGTGGAAGGATGCATTCCGGCCGCTCCCGCAATGATGAAGTGGCCACCTGTATCCGCCTGAGACTGCGCAAAGAAGTACTGGAACTGGCAGAAGAGATGTTGCAGCTTGTTACCACTATGGCAAAAATTGCGTCTGAGAACTATGATACCATCATGCCGGGATATACACACCTGCAGCATGCCCAACCTACCACACTGGCCCACCATATTATGGGCCACGCGGAGAGCCTGGGAAGAGATGTGGAAAGAATACTTGGATGCCTTGACAGGATCAACCGTTGTCCCCTCGGAGCTGCGGCTTTTGCTTCCACAGGCTTTCCGATCGACAGGAGCAGGACTGCAGAGTTGCTCGGGTTTGAAGAAGTAATGCAAAATTCCATGGATGCAGTCAGTGGCCGGGATTTCCTGCTGGAAACGGCTTCTGTACTTGCAAATATTATGGTAGGGATGAGCAGGATATCAGAGGAACTGGTCCTGTGGTCTTCTACGGAGTTTGGTTTTATTGAACTATCTGATCAGTACGCATCCACCTCATCAATAATGCCACAGAAAAAGAATCCTGATACTGCAGAGCTTGTGAGAGGCAAAAGCGGGATCGCTGTGGGAAGTCTGATGTCATTACTCACGGTCTGCAAATCCCTGCCGATGAGTTATAACAGGGATATGCAGGATGCCAGCCCCCATATCTGGAAATCCGTGGAAAACACACGTGCATCGGTGAGGATCATGGCAGGTATGCTGGATAGCATGAAGGTTGACAAGAATACTATGAAATGGCAGGCTTCAACCGGATTTACTACAGCCACCGAACTTGCCGATACCCTGGTCAGGGAATGCGGGATACCTTTCAGGACTGCACACCAGATAGTGGGAATTCTGGCAAAAGGAGATGTCGAACCAACCCTGGAAGATATAGAAGCGGTGGGGCGCACGGTCCTCGGGGAAAGCCTTACAGAAAAGGGATTGAATGAAGATATGGTAAAACAGGCTCTGGACCCAATGCTCAACATCCAAAAAAGAAAGGTCACTGGAGGACCTGCACCAGAAGCCATGAAAGCATCAATCGACAATTTTGGTATTAAAACCAGAATGTGGATAGAAGAGGTTGAAAGGATCAAGGACCATACCACAGATTCCATTGAAAAGCTGATGCAGATTGTCGAAGATTACATACAACAAAAATAAGATAATAGATTCATTGCAGGGATAATTATGGATTACAAGGAAGGAGACCGGATAAGGGTCGAGAAGGGCGGAGCTGCCTATGAGGGGGTTGTAATGCCCAGTGTCACCGGCCATATTGTGTTGAAGATGGTCAGTGGATACAATGTAGGAATCGAGCCGGATGGTGCACAGATCACATTCCTGGAGCCTAAAAAGGAAATTCAGAAGCCTGAAAAGCAAGTCAAGGTTACCAAAAATAAAGGGCTTAAAAATGTGGTTTTCATTTCCACAGGAGGTACCATTGCCAGTAAGATCGATTACCGTAGCGGTGCTGTGAGCTCACAGTGCTCTGCAGATGATATTGTCCGGACAATCCCCGAACTTGATGATATTGCCAATATAAGAGGCCGGGTTGTTACGAATATCCTATCCGAGAACATGAAGCCAGAAGTATGGACAGAACTTGCCCGGGTCGTATATGAAGAAATTGACAACGGAGCAGAGGGCATAGTAATTGCCCATGGTACCGATACGATGATGTATTCTGCAGCAGCCCTGGCATTCATGCTTGACACGCCAGTTCCTGTCGTTTTTGCAGGTTCCCAGCGCAGTGCAGACAGACCAAGCAGTGACAATGTAATGAATGCAATCTGTGCAACAAAAGTTGCTGTCAGTGATATTGCACAAGTTTGCACAGTCATGCATGAGAGCAGTTCCGATGATCGCTGCGGCATCCATTACGCTACCAGAGTCCGGAAAATGCACACTTCACGCAGGGATGCTTTCCAGTCCATCAATTCCCGCCCGATTGGTTTTGTGGATTATGCCACAGGACAGATTACCACAGAATCAGAATACACCGCACGCGGAGAGACAGAACTGGCCCTTAGGGATAAGATCGAGCCTGAATGTGCTATTGTCAAGTTCACACCCGGCGCAAGACCCGAAATCCTGGGCAATTATATCGATGCAGGATATAAGGGCATTGTAATCGAAGGAACCGGCCTGGGCCATGTGTCCACCGACTGGGTCCCTGAGATCAAGCGTGCAACACAAGCAAACATACCGATAGTGATCGCATCCCAGTGCCTGCACGGACGTGTCTGTGACCGTGTCTATGATACCGGCACGGATATGCTCAAAGCCGGAGCAATCGAAGCCGAAGACATGTTACCGGAAGTTGCCCTTGTAAAACTTATGTGTGTACTGGGCCAGACATCCGACCTGTCAGAAGTCCAAAAGTTGATGCAGGAAAAATGGGCTAACGATATCTCGGATTGCAGTCTAGAGTGAAATACCAATCGTTTTTCTCTACAATACCTATTTCCGGTATTCCAGGGGAAGGAGTTCCGGAATGTTTTTTATCAGAATAGTGTCCTTTGCAGAGGTAGCTTTCCTGAATTCATGGCATACGCAAAACATAGATTTCGGAAAAAAGAGAAAAAGTGGTGCCGCAAGTGCTGCGGCGGCGGTAGGTTTCAGGTTAAGGTTTAGAACCTTACTGTTGCATCACGAAGCATCTGCTGGGTTTGTACGTCAATAATCTTGAGGTCGATAGAGTCACCTGATTCAGCGACATTTTCTGTGGCACCATTTGTGGTATCAATAGTTGAATTATTTAGAGTGCCAATATAATAAGTTGGATCATCTGTAGAGGTGCCGTTATTAAAGATATAAAGTGACTCACCAACTTCAAAACTCTCCAAATCTGCATCACCTGTTAAAATCGATGAATTTACAGAGTTATCACCTATAGTAATCCTGGTGTTTGTGGTCTTCAAGTTAATTGCATCTCCACCCTGATGTTCCAATTTAACTACATTTTGATCAGTACCACCGGTGACAGTTACAGAATCAGAGCTGGCTTTCAAACTTGCCTGTGGTGCGGATTCAGGACTGTCAAGTCCGAATACGAACGCTGCTATAACCGCTGCGAGGATGACAGTAATGGCGACCATCAGAATGACACCAATGACCGGGGATACTGCATCGTCTTTTTTAAACATTTCTGGAATCTGCATTAAATCTCTCCTTTT
Organism: Methanohalophilus sp. WG1-DM; assembly: GCF_004104135.1. NCBI lineage: Archaea > Methanobacteriati > Methanobacteriota > Methanomicrobia > Methanosarcinales > Methanosarcinaceae > Methanohalophilus > Methanohalophilus sp. WG1-DM. Next base: position 126,166 of record NZ_RRBA01000003.1, read on the forward strand.
CAGTCTTTCTTATTCTTTTTCTGCACGACCTTCTCCAGCTTGCGAGTCCACATTTCATCATCCATGTCAGTGTACTCACACTCGAGGTAATGTTGCACTGCAATACTGAGGGCATCCTTGGTAGAAGTTTCATTGCTTTTCTTCTTCAGTGCCGCGAGCTGCTCGTCAGTCAGTACAGTTTGAGCATGTACAATTTTCATTTATTACACTCTCCATATATAAATTGTGAGTATCGGTTCAGGTTCCTTCTCATTATGATAATAATGAGATTATGCTATAAGAGGTTTGCTAGCGAAAAAAGCGAGAGGCGTACAAAGGTGTAAATAAAATGATATTGCGGCAACTTAGCCGCATTATCCTGTCAACTAAGTTTCAGATCAGGTTACTATCTTATCCAGCTGTTCTGTTTCGATGGCTCTTCTGACCTCGTAAGCCACCCTGCGTCCCGTACTCATGGTTTTTCTCCACAGAGTGTTGCCGTAGGGGTGGCCCACGGACATGTGCACATTGGTACCGCCGCCAACCCGGGGTGCCACATCATAGATGTAGAAGTTCAGGTCCTTGTCCACGCAGGTCTGCAGGCAGAATGGACCGATTACACCGGGATCATAGTATCCCCTGGAAGCATCCACATACATTTCCGCAAGTTCGAACACCTTCTCCAGCAGGGATTCCCTCAGGGTTGCAGTATTGTGCCCGCAAACCGTATACTCGGGTGTCAACTGGTGCTCTGCCAGAGCCATCTGCTGGGGAGCGGGCAGCCTCACATGGCCGTCCAGGCTCGTCTCGAATCTCCAGTCAATGCCCAGCAACTCGATCGGGTTCATTTCCTCTTCAAGCGGGGAATAGAACAGGTCAAAATTGAACACCGGCCCGATAACATAGCGCTCAATACGTGCCTCTGCAAGCCCATCCCGGGTGATGACTCCCTGTTTGATCAGGGATTCGGATTTTTCAAGATATTCCTCATAACTTGAAGCCGTAAAGAATCCGCGCTCCAGTTTTTTCACAGCATGAGGCAGTTTGACAATACAGAGTTCATCGATATCCTGCGGATCACCGATCTTCTCCGGGAAAGGCATTCCCGCTTTTTCCAGAAGCCAGTAATAATCCTTCTCCAATCCCCTTTCCTCACTGCGCAACATGTTCCTGCTACCCACAAGCGGAACTGCAAAATCATTCTCTATCTCATCGATTCCACAGTATGAAGTAAAGGAGCGGTTGGGAATGAAAAGCACATCATTGTCCACAAGGCTTTTCTGGTTTTTCTCAAGCAGGACCTCATCGAAATTATCATAGTTCACATAATCATCGACCACGCCACGTACAACATTGCCATTCTGATCTCTTTGGGCGCGGAAATAATCCGTATAGGTCTTTTCACGGCCCTTCTGGCATATAGCATGCGTGTGGAAACCCTCCTCTACAGCTCCGTCAAAAACATCAAGGGCTGAGTGGGAAGCTACTGCACCTATCCGAATATTATCTGTATTATAATCATTAACTATATCGATGATCTCTTTCCTGTCAATCATGGGAAAATCCTCGTGAATCTTTCTGGAACATAATAAGAATCTGCAATAAAAGATTTGTTGTAAACCCTCAGACAAAGGCAATGAACATGGGGGTCACGAATGTCTCGATCACTGATGCCACCAGCAAGAGAGGTGCTACAAAACGTATGAAAACAGCCACACCTGCTGTTATTTCCTGTTTTACCGATACTGCCTGGCCCCGCAGTTTGGCAAGAGTGGTCAATCCTATACGTACTCCGATAGCAACCGAGAGAAATATCATCGGCAGCTCGATCAAGCCATGGGGAATTATCGCCAGTAAAACATATGAAAGGCCCTCCTCAGCACCGGTCACATAAGCCACTGCACCCAGCACATAACCGTTATAGGCCAGGAATAAAAGAGGAATGAAACCTATACTCACACCCAGCAGGATAACCGCCAGGCTTTTCAGGGCATTGTTCAGGAAAATAAAGAGCATTATCTGCAGGGGAGAAAGTTCCTTGATGATATCCACCAGGCTTTGTAATTCCTCCAGGGACATGTCCGCTGAAGCAGGACTCATGGAAGTATAAATGTAACCCGCCAATGCTGAGATGAAAAATACCGCAATGGACAGGACAAAAAGGCTTTTCAGTGAAATAAAGTATCTCTGCAGGTCTTCAGCAACCAGAGAGCCGGGAAAAATATCATTGCGTTTCATTTCAGATACCCAGTGCCATCCTCAGTGTGTTTCTTGTAGCAGGAGACAATCCCAGTACAATAATAACCATCTTTACGAAAGTTCTTAAAGATATTGATTCTTCGCTATCGTTAAACTGGGTATCCAGCACATAGATCACCGGGATGAAGATCGCAAGTTTGAGGGGATACATCACAAGTGCCGTGCCTGTCAGATCGATCAGGTAGGAAGGCACAACATGTTTTTCATAATATCCCAGCATATCAATACCGATAAATGTGGAAGATGCATCCATTAAATGAACCCAGAGAATGGTGAAATTGAGCCTGTCTGTAATCAGGCCGATTCCCTGCCAGCGTGCCAGGCCGTAAATGGAAAAAGCAATCAATGTTCCTATCACCAGAATCAGGACAAGCGCATCGGGTCTTACAATATCCTCAAAATAGAGCAGGGCGTACAGGTTGAATAAAAACCACAAACCTCCTGCAGCGGCAAATGTCTTTTCCCAGTCGCCTACAACATCCAGGTCATAGAGTTTTTTGGATACTACCAGACAGGCAAGAGTCACAACAAAAACCACAAAGTAGATGTTGGGGGTAATAAAGAGATATTTCAGGGGAGCACTGAAGACATTGGCATCCTCAAGCACCCTGAGGGACGAACCTGCCAGGATAAAGGGAATTATGGTCAAAATGAAGCGTTCATCCACTTCAACTTTCATCCGGTCAAGCAACTTTATAACACCAAAAACACATGCACCAAGAATCAGGGCCCATGTTAGTGTATTAACCGGGTTGTAACCACTATCATAGATAATGGGATCAATATAATACTTATTTACAAATTGCAAAATCTTATCAGTTAATGTATTCATCTATAAATCACAATCCGAAAAATCCCGTTGGGGCTAATATACAGAAGAATCCGGCTGGAAGCACAATTATAAAAGAGATAGATATAATATAAGTGTTTTTACAAATAAAAGCAGGGTAATTCAATTGAACGAACTCAAGAGCAACAAATGGATGCAACTTCCCCGGGACGTTCTGGTCGGCAGCAACATGTTAGGAAAGGTAGCCGATGTATGCAGTGATCTCAAACTCGGCCGCAATGCGCTGATCGTAACGGGCCAGAAAACCCGGGATATCGCAGGTATTAAGGTCGCAGAAGAACTTGAAGAGACCGGCAGGAGTGTCCAGATCCATGTCTCGGCCAGTGCTTCCATGGAAGAAGTGGAAAATGTCATGGAAATTGCCAGAGAAATGGATACAGATTTCCTGCTGGGAGTTGGCAGCGGCAAATCCATAGATGTAGCCAAACTGGCTGCTACCAGACACAATGTACCTTTCCTGAGCATACCCACAGCCGCTTCCCATGATGGCATCGTCTCGTCCAGGGCTTCCATAACACATAATGGTGAGACAGCCTCCATTCAGGCAAGTGCACCCATGGCAGTAATAGCCGACACCGAAGTCATCGCAAAAGCCCCATTCAGGTTACTTGCAGCAGGCTGTGGGGATATTATATCCAATTGTACAGCAGTACTTGATTGGCAACTGGCACACAGGTTGCAGAATGTTTCATTCAGTGAGTACTCTGCAGCTTTAGCCAGTATGACCGCAAACATTCTCATAGAATCCGCAGATTCCATAAAGCCTGAACTTGAAAGCTCGGTTCGGATGGTTGTCAAAGCCCTTGTATCAAGCGGGGTTGCCATGAGCATCGCAGGTTCATCCCGGCCTGCTTCGGGCTCGGAGCACATGTTCAGCCACGCATTAAGCCGCATCGCTCCAAATCCTGCCCTGCATGGAGAACAATGTGGTATCGGGACGATCATGATGATGTACCTGCATGGCGGGGACTGGCAGGAAATAAGGGATGCCCTCCGGATAATTGGTACTCCCACAACGGCCCATGAATTGGGCATCGAAGATAAATATATATTACAAGCGCTTGTTGAGTCTCATAAAATTAGGCCGGAAAGGTACACAATACTCGGGACCGGGATAACACCTGACGCAGCCGAGGTGGTGGCAAGGACCACCGGAGTAATTTCATGATTATTGATCATTACAGGTGATACTTATGGATGAAGAAGATACCATGATTACACTCATCGGAACTCAACTTGCCCGGGAAGGGGAAGAGTTCATATTTGAAGGGGAAGCTCCAGAATGCGAAAAATGCAAACTCAGGAATACATGCATGAATCTGGAAAAGGGACGCAAGTATGTAGTCCGGAAAGTAAGGACAAATACCCTGCACGAATGTTTTGTTCATGAACAAGGAGCATACGTGGTTGATGTTGCAAAAGCTCCGATCATTGCTGCCATTGATTCACGCAACGCTGTCCAGGGTTCCACTATCAGCTATAAGGAACCAAAATGTGACACAGATGACCAGGAATTGTACGACCTGTTCCACCCTGCAGGAATAAAAAATGGCGATAAATGTACAGTTGCAGAAGTCATGGGAAATATTGAAAGTGACCAATGCAGCGGATATAAGAAAGTCAGACTTAGGTTTTGAAAAATCCCTATATAATTTATAATGCGAGGGGCTAGAATGCCAGAAACTAGTGATAAACAGATATTTCATGAATTTTATACGGAAAAGCGATGGAACAACTGGCTTCAAAAAGTTGGAGAAAGCAATTTCAAGCTTGAAGAATCCGGGGATACTCCCGAGAATGATAGTGCTATTTTTGTGAACATGCAGGATGATGTGATCCTGGCATGCCTGAAGGTCATAGCTACCTGCCAGCGTGGAGAAAATTCTGTAGAAGAAACCCTTGATATCCTCTCCAGTATCGAAGAAATCGTTCTGAAAAAGGTAGATTCCATATCCGAAGACACCGATATGATGATCGAATCCCTTCAGAATTCTTTGCTGGCAACATTCGTCTCCTTCGAATGTTACCTGAACGGGGACTTTGATAAGGAATCAAAAATATCCGACCTCATAAAAAGTGCAGTCGAAGCCGAACATGATGAGGATTTCGAGGCCGCCCTGGGATATGTTGCAAGGATAGGTGCCCTTGTACTGGATGGCAAGGAACTTCCGGGCAAAGAAATGGAAGATATGCCCTATGGAATTGTTGCCGAATGGATGGACGGAATTGATTCCATAGAAGCCGCAATGGTAGGTACTGACAGTTACAAGGAAGACGATGGAGAATACGAAGTTGTCTGAACCTCACCCTTTTTGATCCCCTCCACCCTTATTTTTAATTAAAGTTCACCCTGCAAGATCGATCCGAATTATTTTTATGTAATCACTCATTCATAGGGAGTAACACAAACACCCTACGAAAGTAAGACTGGTGTTTTAATATGCATATTACACTGACAAAAAAGAGGTATTCCACATGAGTGAAAAAATAGGAATTCTAGCAATCGGACATGGAAGCAGACTACCCTACAACAAAGAAGTAGTTACAAACATCGCCAACACCATCGCAGAAAAACACCCTGAATATGTAATCCGTACAGGTTTCATGGAAAACTGCGGCCCCTCCGTAGAAGAAGCCATGAAAGAATTCGAGGGAACCGGAGTTACCAGGATTGCAGCAGTTCCCGTATTCCTCGCATCCGGCGTACACATCACCGAAGATATTCCTGAGATTCTCAAACTCGACCCCCAAACAAACGAAGGAAAATTTGAGGTCGATGGCAATGAAGTTCCCGTTGTTTACGGAAAACCCCTCGGTAACCACGAAATGCTTGCAGACCTTGTCTTTGAAAGGGCAAAGGAAGTAATCTGAAATAATTTATGAGACCACATGACAGCAGGACAGAGACATTTCATAGTGCTTGACCTGAATCACGGTGGCCTGTTGATAAGCAGTAAACTTGCAGGCCACGGATACAGCGTAACCGCAGTGGATGTTTACGGCACACTCCCCCCAAAAAAAATCTCTGACCTGCCTGCTGGAGTAGAGGTGGTTAGCAAGCCACCTCTGCCGGACAAAAACGCTATTATAATCACACCTGTCCATCTGGACCCCAACTATCCTGTTCTTACAAAAGCCAGATCGCAGGGAAATACCATCTATTCTCACCATTACATCACCGGCTGGATACTGCGTGAGGAGGGTATCTTCAGTCAAGCAAAAGTAATCGAGATCACCGGGGTTAAAGCCAAGACCAGTACTGCAACCCTTCTGGCCAGGATACTTTCCTTTAAGGAAGAAGTCATACTACATACAACCCGGGGCATAGAATACCTATCAGAAAACCAACACATCATGCTCCATAAAGGTCTCAGTATAACTCCCGCAAGCATACTTGAAGTTGTTAATATTGTCAGAGAGCAGGAAATTGAGCCATCGGTTTATGTGCTGGAAGAATCCCTGGGCACAACTGGCATGGGTGAAATGGGCATACTCACAACCCTCAGCCCTGACTACAGGATTGCTTCAAACAGCAAATGGGCAAGTGAAGCCAAATGGAAGATTATGCAACATCCTGTTGTGATAATGAATCATCAGGACACCAGCCTCATAGAAAATAACACAAAGACTGAGATCATAACATTTGCTAACGGCAATCAAAACGCCGATCTTATCAGCAGAATATCCAAAGAAACTATCAGTATTACTTATGATGAAAAAAACATCGACTGCAAACTCCAACCCGGTTATAATCCTGAAGAATATGCAATTGCTTTTGCCGCCAGCGCATGTGCCGGCCTGCGGGCAGGAGCAGACCCGCACGACATCCAGAGAACCTTTGAAGGATTTAGTGGTTTAGAAGGAAGAATGCAACGGGTGGAGTTTCAACAAAGGAGACTCATTGATAACTCCAGTTCGGGATTGGATATTGATTCAGCAAGATCGGCCATTGAGATGGGACTGAATAAATCTGCAAAAAACGTGCTGATTATCGGAGAACATGCCGCACAGGTATGCGAAGGCTTTGCTCCGGAAAACGTCCAGATCCTGCTTTCAGAATACAGACAGTTCCTTGACCATGTGATCCTGATAGGCAAACGCATGGAAAACTTAAGTTCACAGGATATCATTCACAGGAAAAACCTGCAGGAAGGCCTGGAAAGTGCCCTTTCGTTAACCGACAGCGGCGACACCATTATATCCTGCGTTAAATGTTTCAGGTAAAAAAGAGGAGAAAAATGCAGCAGAAGAACCTTTCTATCATGCATCCCCGCCCGAGTTCCATAGTCGCGGCGCTGTACACTTTGAGAGACCTTAATGTTGAAGTCGCAATCCTCCACGGGCCACCGGGTTGTTCTTTCAAGCATGCAAGATTGCTGGAAGAGGACGGGATCCGGGTTGTGACCACTGCCCTGGACGAAAACGGTTTCGTGTTCGGAGGACATGACCGACTTGTGGATATGTTACAGAAAGTAGAGGAAAGGTTCAGCCCGAAACGCATCGGTGTCGTCGGGACATGTGTGAGCATGATAATCGGCGAGGAACTCCATGAAGCGGTCATGGAAGCAAATCTGGATGCCCCTGTAATCGAAGTAGAGGTCCATGCCGGCTACAATGATAACACCAAAGGAGTATTGTTTGCCCTGGAATCCGCCCTTGATGTAGGAATAATCGACAGGCAGGAATTTGAAAGACAGCAACATCTTCTCAATGAAGCCACAAATGTCGAAAAAAAATATGGAGCAGCAAGCAAAGAGTATCTTGAACCATCCCGCGGTGATGTAAAATATACTGTGGCAAAAAGAGTCATAGAAATGCTCAAAGCAGGCAAGAAAGGAATCTGCATCCTCAATGCCAAAAAAGAGACCGCCTACATGTTTGCTGATATAACGATGGCCCTGCATGAAGTGGCCGTAAAACTCGGTGTTGAGGACAACATTGTCAATTTCGCAAATCTTGATACGGAGCTTGGGTTACCCCGGGTACGCCAGCATGCAGAACATATTCTTGCAGACATGCATGATAACGTAAAAATAGATGAAATAATAGGCGGACTGGATGAATATCCCATTGCAGGCCAGCAGGTCAGGCAACTTATAAAATCAAAATACAAAGATTTCGATTTTGCCGTGATCGCCGGTGTACCCCATGCAATACCAATGGAAGCGCTTGAAGGCATGGAACTTATATCTATCACTAATGGACCCAGACAGGTTCATCCCCTGAAAGATATGGGGCATAAACATGTGCTTGTGGAGATAGACCTCCATCCAAAAACACTGGGTGTGACAAATATTGTGGAATCTGAATTCGGAGCCACATTAAGGCAACTTGCCAGGGAGGAGTGAAATGAATCCACAGAAAAGGATTGCAATCTACGGTAAAGGCGGCATCGGGAAATCAAGTACTGCATCCAATGTAGCCGCTGCGTGTGCCGATGAGGGCTATAATGTCATGATCATCGGATGTGACCCCAAGAGCGATTCATCCATAACCCTCCTGGGAGGAAAACGTATCCCCACTATCCTGGATCTACTCAGGGAGGGTATGGAAATAGAAGAGGAAGACGACGTGGTTTTTGAGGGATACAAGGGAGTGAAGTGTGTAGAGGTCGGTGGACCCGAACCGGGTATAGGTTGTGCCGGCAGGGGAATCATTGTTGCAATCCAAAAACTCAAGAAGATATCCCAATCCATGAAAGAAATGGATCTTATCATTTACGATGTGCCCGGGGATATCGTCTGTGGCGGATTTGTCGCTCCGATAAGGAAAGGGCTGGTCAATGAGGCCTATGTCCTCACCTCCGGGGAATACATGCCCCTTTATGCAGCCAACAACATTTGCAAGGGATTGTCCCGTATCAATACGAAACTTAGCGGTGTGATATGCAACTCACGCAGCGTCAGCCGGGAAGAGGAGATAGTTAGCAAATTTGCAAATGAGATTGGAAGTGAGCTGGTGGCCTTTATTCCCAAGGAGCAGATTGTCCAGGACTGTGAAAGGGATGGCTATTCCGTGCTTGAAAAGGCAGGGGATACTGATATAGCCGAAGTGTATCGCACCCTTGCAAGAAATATAATGGCCAGCGATTGTGCGGTCGACCCACGGGCCCTGACAGACGAGCGCCTCAGGGAACTTAGCCGGTAAGGAATTGGTATGCCCGACCAATATCTTATGGAGATGCCCCGTCTGCTGATATCCGCAGACCGTTCCTCTTCCGGTAAAACGACAATTGTTGCCGGAATGCTGGCAGCCCTTACTGCAAAGGGATACAGGGTACAACCATTCAAAGTCGGCCTGGACTACATAGATCCGAGTTATCATTCTGAAATCACTGGCCGGAATGCCCGCAATATAGACGGCTACCTCATGGATGAGGAAGGCATCCGTGACGTATTCACCCATGGGTGTGAAACTGACAAGAAGGCAGATGTTGCCATCATCGAAGGCGTAAGGGGTCTCTATGAAGGCTTTGATAGTTTCACCGACACTGGAAGTACTGCCCAGATAGCAAAAATACTCAAATGTCCGGTAGTGCTGATAATCAATGCCCGCAGTATCACACGTTCAGCCGCAGCCCTTGTAAAAGGTTACACCTCTTTTGATGAAAATATAAACATTGCAGGAGTAATCCTGAATAATATCGGAAATCCCCGCCATGCAAAAAAGGCCAGTGAAGCCATTGAGCACTACACCGGGATTCCCGTACTTGGAACCATCCGCAGGGATAATGCAATGCAGATATCCATGCGCCACCTCGGACTGATTCCGGCTCTTGAAGGACGCAGACGTATCAGTGACCTGGACCAGCGAATAGGGACTATCCGGGACAGGGTGGACGAGGGGGTGGATATTGCAGAGATACTTAAAATTGCAAACTCTGCAGAACCTGTCGAAAAACCTCCAAGGAGCATGTTCACATCCCGTGACATAAACGGAAAAAGGCCTAAAATCGGTGTGGCACTTGACGAGGCATTCAATTTTTATTATTATGATAACATCGAATTGCTCCAGCTGGCAGGTGCAGACCTGGAATATTTCAGCCCGGTCCATGATGGTAAGTTACCGGATGTTGATGGATTGTATATCGGAGGAGGATATCCCGAACTTTTTGCCCCCCAGCTTCAGGACAATGAATCCCTGCGCCGGGAGATTCGGGAAGCATCCAGATCAGGAATGCCCATTTATGCAGAATGTGGTGGGCTTATGTACCTGACAGAGAAACTCACCACCGGCGTAAAAGGAAAAGGCACATACCATATGGCAGAAATGCCCGAAGCCACAACCGAAATGGTGGGAGCATTACCCGGCCACACCCTTATGGGACATACACGTGTGGTTAGTTACAATAACGGTCAAATCGTAAAGGATGCGATCATAGGCAGAAAGGGTAATACATTCAGGGGCCATGAATTCCACCACTCCGAGATAAGGGACATCCCGGATAGCACGGATTTTGCCATTAAACTTTCCCGGGGCATCGGAATCAAAGGTGAATGGGACGGGATGACAGTAGAAAATACACTGGGATCGTATGCACATCTGGAAGGCGTTTCCTACCGTGAATTTGCCAGGTCCTTTGTGGATTCTATACTGAAGTAAAACCAACCTATAAATAAAAGCAAATCTCATTGTGCCATCGCTATTTACTGTATACCGGGTGCTCGGCTTGATTGGAAAATTGAAAGAAGACAGGGTTGTTGCCGGCAAAGAGGCAATTGAAGAGATATATAAAACCAGTTATTACGGCAGACCCAAAAAAGACAATTTAATACTCACCCTGGTTGAAGCAGCACACCTGCTTTACCGTAAGAAACTCGAAATCGAAAAAGAAGGCAAATCACTTGGATTTGAAGAGTATTTCAAGATTGCATCCCTGTTAAACCCAAATTTTGAACTCAAATATATTGTGTATAAGGACCTTCGAGAGCGTGGGTTTTACGTTCAGCCTGGAGTTGCGGATTTCAGGGTATATCCACGGGGTGGCAAACCCGGAAAATCTTCATCCAGAAGTTATGTATATGTTCATTCGGAAAGAGTTGCCCTTCCTCTGTCCGTTCTTTTGAAAAATCTGGAATCAGCCTGTAACGTGCACAAACAGCTCATAATTGCAGTTGTGGACGAGGAAAGCGACATTACCTATTATGAAGTGCAGGAATCAGACCCTGCAGGTAATATGGAACAGCTGTATCCTTCACTGCATACTCCTGCAACTATGCTTGAGGATCGTGTCATTGTCTGGGACGGTGAAGCTTCCGGTAAACTGTACGAAAATGGTTTTTATGGAAAACCCCTGGATCAAAAAAGGCTACAATTGTCCCTTGTAGAGGGGGCTTTCCTGCTAAAGAACAACATAATTGAAGTAACCACACGAAAAGATGACAACAAACTCAATTTTGATGAATTCTGCGAAAGGGCCACGCATATAGAGCCTCTTTTCCAGAGGAAATACAGGGTATATGAAGACCTCAGGACCCGGAAACTCGTACCTAAAACCGGATTCAAGTTCGGTACACATTTCAGGATTTACAGCGAAGTGAAGTCCCCATCAGAGATTCCCCACTCCGAATACCTGGCCCATTCGATTGGTACACAGCATGAATTTTCCCTGCCGGTTATGTCAAGGGCAATCCGGCTGGCCAACAGTGTGCGTAAAAAAATGCTCTTTGCAATAGAAGCCGATGAAATACGTCATATTGATATTACACGTGTGAAAATGTAAAGACCCAAAAACACAGGCAAATAAAAAGACGAGCTTATTTCAATCCCGGGAACAACTCAAGCGAAGGTATAAGATGAGAAATGAAAAGGATACAAAAATGGCAATCGCTCTGCTTTTTATAGCAATACTTGCAGTTGCAATTACCTATGCTCTGTATCCCTATATTGAAGCTTTTTTTGCTGCCCTGATTATTTATGTAATAATGAAACCCGCGCATGATTTGCTGACAAAAAGGCTGAAAATCAATAACCGGGCTGCCTCCATTGTATTGATCGTGCTATCCATTGTAATTATAATAATTCCCCTGTACTACCTGATAATCCTTCTATCCCAGCAGGTAGGGCAGGTGCTGGAAATTGTAACAGTAAATATGGATATTATCTACGGGTATTTGCAAAAAATAAATGAACTGGTTCCGGCTCTGGACCTGGAACAGAAAGCATCGGATCTCGTCACAACAATTGGGGGATTCGTAAGCCAGCTTGTGCTGGAAACCATTCAGAACCTGGGAAACCAGCTTATCGGCCTGATTATAATGGTTTTCCTGTTGTACTACCTGTTTACCACGGATGATAAGACACTTAAGGACCTGACTTCCAATATAATCCCTTTCAGTGACAGCAACAAGGATAAATTGATTGGGGAAATGAAGAATATCATCCATTCCACAATAATAGCCACTTTCTTCATAGCAGCCGTGCAGGGCGGATTACTTGCATTCACCTTTTATCTGCTTGACATCCAGGGAGCAATACTATGGGGATTCGTCACACTGATTCTTTCAATAATGCCTGTTGTAGGTGCCCCTCTTGTATGGGGCCCGGCAATTATTTTCAAAGTAATCGAAGGAGATTTGTTTGCTGCAGGTGTCATTTTTATAGCAGGAATGGTAATCAGCAACATAGATAATTTCCTGCGTCCTTATATTCAGGATAAGGTAGGTGCAATCCATCCCTTTGTTTCCCTGTTGGGAATTTTCATAGGAATATACCTATTCGGACTGGTTGGTATCGTAGTTGGGCCACTGGTTCTTTCTTCCTTCCTGCTGATGTTAAGAATGTTCTATGAGGATTACATCAAAACCTGATATTCAATAACTGTTGACTTTTTTCCTGATGCCCCTGAACATCTGTCCTACCACATATTGAGGAGGTGTCAACTTACCCCCGGGTTTTACACGCCCTGCTTTTATCGCAGAGAGGACGGAATCCACCGATTCATCCTCTACATCGATGTCAGTATAGGACCTGCCAACCATACATGGCTCATGAGCATCACTGCCTCCTACTTGCGGCAATCCCAGCCTTTCGGCAACTATCTTTGCCCTTGTATTGGCATAAGGGGTTAAACAACGAGAATTGAAAACTTCAACTGCATCCACATCCAGACCTTTCAGATGCCCGATCCCATGAGAGGTTTTTTTGTAGGGATGAGGTATGATTACAACCGCTCCCAGTTTACGTGCAGATTCAATCGTGGAAAATACATCCATTCCCGCAGGCACACTTTCCGATGCACCCAGCACAAGCACATGGCCTTCAACAGAACTTACTTCCTGCCCGGGGATTACCAGTATATCCGAAGCAATTTCTAAAGCCCGTCGTGCACAGGTAAAACCACCTTCAACACTGTCATGATCACATATAGCAACCCCATCCATCCCGTTTTTTTTAGCCCATTTTAGGATGGAATCAAATTGAGAATCACTATCTTTTGAAAAACAGGAGTGCACATGCAGATCGATCAACATATAGTAAAGGCTATGCAATCTGAATTTATAAATCTTTGGAGGTGGTTTCAGCCGTATTACCGGAAACTTAATCTTTTTTCGAGAGATCTGGCTTTGTGATAGACCTCATTTCTGGCCTCCACATCCATGACAACAGTATTACCATAATTTATACTGTGCACGATTCCTTCCTCAAAAAGCCAGGAAACAGCAGACATGCTTTCACCTGACATAGGCAACTCCAGGGTAAACCGTTTCCATTCAGGCAGATGGGAGGAAATAATATCCTTGAGTTCATCCAGCCCTTCACCGGTCTTTGCAGAGACCACCACTGGATTGGGAGCCAGGTAGGCGATCGATCTGAGCCGGGAGCTGAGTTCTTCGGAAGAAAGCCTGTCAGCCTTGTTGATAGCGGAGATGATTGTGGCTTTTTCGAGACGTTCCCAGAATATTTCATGGGATACGGCGAGTTTTTTCCTTATAACATCTACCGGCTCACTGATATCCACCACAAGCAGGATGATGTCCGCCCTGAATACATCTTCCAGGGTTGAGCGGAATGCATCCACCAGAAAATGGGGGAGATCTTCTATAAATCCCACGGTGTCTGTGAGGAGGGTCCATCGGCCATTAATATTCAGATATCTTGTGGTGGGAGAAAGAGTGGTAAAAAGCATATTTTCCACCTCCACATTCTCATCTACCAGACTCCGGAATAATGTGCTTTTTCCCGCATTCGTATAACCTGCAAGGGACAACAGGGAAAAACCTTTGGAATGCCGGTAACCACGCAGGTTTTCACTGTCTCTCTGTCCTGTGCTGAGTTCTTTTTTAATGCGGCTTATACGTTTCTTGACATCCTGCTCATAGGAGTCCTCATAGCCTCCCAGACCCATGAAACCGGGGCGCTCTTCCATTTTTAGCAGGGATACGATTTTCCTGGCTCTGGGAAGTTCATATTCCAGCCTGGCAAGTTCAACCTGCATACGGGAACGCCTGGTGGTGGCCCGGCTTGCAAAAATTTCCAGGATCAATTGAAACTTATCTATTACCTCGCACTTACACATCTCGGAGAGGTTATAGACCTGGGTTACAGAAAGGGGATTGTAGAATATTATTTTTGCAGGTTTTTGTGACAGGGCCAGCTCTGCAACCTCTTCTGCCTTACCTTTGCCTATCTGGTATTGTCGGTCAGGGTAACGGGTCTGGATCACTTCAGAGACTACATTATAATTTCCAGCCCTGGCAAGTTCCCTTAATTCAGCAAATTTGCGTTGGTTTTGCGACTCACTGCAACGGGGAATTCTCCTCTGTACAAGAATTACATCTTTCATATGGTTTAACTCTGGATTATGAAAATATAGTTTATAGATTATCTTTGATTGGTTCCCATGACCGGGGATCAAGAAGTAAATTGCGACTGCTCAGGGATATATGGTGAGCGATTTCAACACCCATCCTTTCACTCAGGGATTCTGGATATTTGAAAGATGCGGTGAACATACTGTTTGAAAGCCATTCAGGCTGGTTGAAAAGATCTCCTTCCTCTGCCACTATGATTACTCCTCCCATTCCTTCAACTGTTCTTTCAATCATCTGTACAACATCCACAACCTCGGGTGGGTTGTCACTCACAAATGGTTTGATATTTACACCATGTATCTGTTTCACATGCCCTCCTGACACCGAAAGGGATACAGCGGCACATACCATCAGGTATCTGGAATTATGCCGATGCCGCCCTGATATATCTACAGCAATTATTCTTTCCATTTTAAATTCCCGATTATCTGAAGTATTCCGCCCTTAGTAAGATTTTTAGTAATAAAATATTTGTCTTTTTAGCATGCAGACCGTAAAGAAGATTTTTTAAACATAAGTTAGATCGTTGTAGGACATAAATGAAAATGAATTACGATTTTATATATTGGATGATATAAAAACAGTAATTTAATACCATTTCCCCCCTAAATCAACAAATTAAGAGAATGTTGCTTCTTAGAACAACAAGTAAACCAATTTAAAATTAGACTGAATAAAACTAAAAATAGTAATTAAAACCTGAGGAAAGGCCATTTCCCTTGCTTTTCCCATCATTGATGAGGCAGTAGAAGGATCATATTGGGATAAATTAAAAAAGTTGACCCTTATGGTCCTGCCTTCATTTTTAAGAGTTTACTTTAAGAGTCTTGCCATATCCTCTTCTACAGTAGTGTTCGGTGTTATGTTGAACTTCTCCACCAGCACATTCAGCACATTCGGGGAAACAAATGCCGGGAGTCTCGGTCCAAGGGTGATATCCTTTATTCCAAGTCTCAGGAGGGTAAGCAACACAAGGACTGCCTTTTGTTCATACCATGCAATATTATACGAGATCGGTGCGTCGTTGACATCTTCAAATCCAAGCCTGGCCATAAGTCCCTGTGCAATAATTACCAGAGAAAATGAATCATTGCACTGGCCCGCATCCAGTACTCTTGGGATTCCGTCAATTTCCCCCAGGTTAAGTTTATTGTAGCGATATTTTGCACACCCGGCGGTAAGTATGACAGTATCTTCGGGCAACGCCTCTGCAAAATCTGTGTAGTACTGCCTATCCTTGCGGCGTCCGTCACACCCTGCCATGACAATGAACTTCTTTATCCTGCCGGTTTTGACAGCATCAACAATTTTGTCTGCATTAGATAATACGGAATTGTAGGCAAAACCGCCCGTTATGGTACCTTCTTCCAGTTGCACCGGAGGTTCACATGTCTTTGCCTGCTCGACGATGGCAGAGAAGTCTTTCTTACCATCTTTAGCCACGATGTGTGTGGCACCGTCATAACCTACAGAGCCGGTAGTGTATAATCTGTCAATGTAGGTCTTCTTCGGAGGAACTATACAGTTGCTTGTCAATAATACTGGTCCGTTGAAACTCTCGAATTCCTGCTTCTGGTGCCACCATGACCCACCATAGTTGCCCACCAGGTGTTCGTACTTCTTAAACTCAGGATAGGCATTGGCAGGCAGCATCTCACCGTGGGTATATACATCGACACCGGTTCCCTCAGTCTGGTCTAATAATTGTTTCAGGTCATTCAGGTCATGTCCGCTTATGAGAATTGCAGGGTTGCTTCTAGTTCCGATATTGACCTGAGTCGATTCCGGATGCCCGAATGTAGTGGTATTTGCCATGTCAAGTGCTGCCATCACATCAAAACCCTTTTCCCCGCATCTCAGGACCAGGGAGATGAGTTCCTTTTCAGTTAGGCTGTCATCCGTGGTTGCCACAAGGCCTTTCTCAACAAATGAATTGACCTTTTTATTGGTATGTCCAAGCATCATAGCATGATGGGCATATGCTGCAATTCCTTTGATACCAAAGATCAACAATTCTCTTAATGACCGGATATCTTCATCCTCTGTTGCAAGTATGCCGGTATTCCTGTCATTGAGGTTTTCCGGGGTCACAGTTGCTATCCCGGGCAAATTGTTCTCATCAAGTGCATTGTTATCCAGAAGTTTCTGCTTGATCTCCTTCTGAAGCTCGAATCCCCTGTCAATACGTTCCTGAATACCGGTTGCTCTGAAATCGGTATTTGTTATGGTTGAGAACAATGCATCGAACATAAAATCATCAGTGCTCGTCTCAGAAATGCCTGCCTTTCTTGCTTTCTGGTTGTAGAATGAAATGCTTTTAAGCACATAGATCAAATCGTCCTGAAGATCTGCAACTTCCCCCTTCTTACCGCATATACCGTTCTTAGTGCAACCTTCCCCATTCATTGTTTCTTCACACTGATAGCAGAACATTTTGTCACCTTTTTTGTTACGAATATAGGTATGCAACCAGTTATCCGTCTGAAATTGTGGTCGCCGCTTTGTAAGTTAACACTGACATATCTGAGATATGACTATTTATAGAGACAGTTTCCACTTTGATACTTCTAAAACCCACTCCTCTATAAGCTATGTTGTCACACCTACTTAAAATACCGGTGGCAAAGAATCAGATGTGATTTTATTTTCTTATATTTCGTCCTATAATAACCCCATAGTTTCCACTGGAATTTATTATTCCAAACTCAATATATGCAAATTATATAATGTATTTATTATGTACAATTGTGCTTTTGAAATTTTTTATATTATATGTGCCAAGCTCTTCCCTAATATTGTTGGAAATATAATTAGCGAAAAACAGTGGCCTGTTCTAGATTAAGTATTCATAAAAGGTAGTTACAAGAAAAAGAAGAATAATAATTAAACACCAATCTGTCACTATTATTCTGTTCATGCTTTTATCTTTTGCAAACCCCTTACTTGTTACAATACCCGAGAGCAGGTTTTGCAAATTTTATTTTTTTGATGGCACCGTTAGTGTAAATGTCGTTCCTTTTCCTAATTCACTTTCCACCTTGATTTTACCTCCATACCTTTCAACAACTTTTTTGACAATGTATAAACCAATCCCAGTATTCCCGGTACTTCCAGCCTTGAAATTTTCATCAAATATTTTGTCAAGGATATCTTTTTTCATCCCAGCCCCGTAATCCCTGATACTGATCTCACTATAGTCTTTGTTAGGGGATATCACAATATCCATTTTTTCTGTTTTGCCATGGTTAATGGCATTTCGAATCAGATTGTCAATTACAGAACTGAATGCTTCATCAGCTACAATCTTACCGTAACCGCTAATATTGAACTGGATGGGGTAATTGGAACTTACTTCTTCTATTATTTCACGGGTTTCATATACTGCAAGTTTGCCTCCTTTGGATACCGTATATTCCAGATTTTTCATGTCATTAACCAATTTTATACTGGCTTCTACAGATTTCATGACTTTGCTCAGATAAGTAAAATCGCCCTTTTTTTCTGACAGGTATGTTGCCATCTGAATCACGTTTAGATGATTCAATATGTCATGGCGCAATATTCGATTGATTACCTGTAAAATATCCTTAATTTCAGTTTGTTGAATTTCTATCTTTTTTCTTTCAGCAATAGAGTGAATTACCACTACATACCCACTTGTTATTCCGGATTTTTCTTCAATTGCAGAAATACTGAGTTCTACAAAAAACGGTTCCTGGCTATAGGAGAAAAGTAATAGTTCTTTATGATGTAAGGGAAATATGCTTTCCTGCTGTGATAATGTAAATACACCATTTTCAGAATTTGATGTTGTTTCTTTAAATTGCAAAACTTCATCGATTGGTTTGTTGATGATGTCCTGGTTATTACCAATAAAAGAGAATGCTTTTTGATTAACCAGTGTAATAATAAAATTCTCATCTGTCACAATTACAGGATCTGCAATATTTTGAAGTGTGACTTTGAATCTCTCTATTTGATATTCCAGATTTTTATTTGTCTTTACAAGATCACGTTGAGTATTTACTAACTCATTATTCAACTGTGACATCTGATCATATATTTCACTGTCATCCATGCCTATCCCTTCACAAGAATATACAAATCCGGCTTCTTCTGCTATGTTTATTTCAGCAACAAATCACTCAAACGTTATTTCCTGTCAAATAATTCATTTGCCAGCGCCACCGACTGCTTTGCATCCGGAGCATAGAGATCCGCACCCACTTTTTCCCATAATTCAGGATCGATGTTGAATGGATGTCCACCTACCATGATAGTTGTATTTTCCAGATCTTTTGAATTCCTCAATTCCTGAACCAGTGCCTTTAGCTTATGAACATTGATTGAAAGGGTAGCAGAAACAATAACAACCTGCGCATTTGTATCATTAACTGTCTGTATTATACTTTCTGCAGGCGTATTTGCTCCCAGGTAATAACTATTCCAGCCATCCATCTCAAAGAAGTCTGCAACCATTCTCACGCCCAATTCGTGTAATTCATTACCTATGCAGGTAGCCACAACGGTCCTATCCTTATTTCCCTGTGAAATCATTTCTGGATAAAGCCGGGACATAATGTGTTGAGTTGAAGCAGTAATATAGTGTTCTTTGGCAACGCTTATCACGTTGGTTTGCCAGAGTCTTCCCACTTCATATTGTGAAGGCTGGAATATATTAAGATAGATATCTTCTATAGTCGCTCCTTTTTCAAGAGCACTGAAAATTAAGTCGGATGCAGCATTCTTTTTTCCTTCAATAAGCAGGTCAATATATTTGCCTGCTAATTTACCATAATATGTATTTCGATCAATATAAGATACTGTATCATTTTCTTTTTCTTCAAATGCCATTAACCCGGCATCTAGATATTCATGTATAATATCTGCTTCTTCCTTTGTAAACTGGTTTTCAGCAACTTTTTCGGAAACAACTTCTTTTATAATCTGAAAGTTTGTGATCAGGTATTTTTCCGGAATTCCCAGGTTATGCATAAGGACTTTGACCCATTGCATGTAATCCAGGAATAGAGGTTTACTATGAACACAGATAGCTTCTCCCAGGTAGAATATGTGATATCTACAATCCTGCAATGACAGTTTTTTTCCTTTTTTGCCATACTTTGCAGTCAATTCGGGTTGCCGGGCATATTGTCTTTCGACAACCTTTTCTGAAAGAGTGTTACAATTGGTATACAAAAATTGGCCCATTGATGTACATTTTTCAGGTATTGTATTACTGAGTTGCATATTTTATCCCGGGGTTTTATTTCCTAATTCAGTTTAAGCGGCAATGTAGTATGGCTATAAATCTATTTTTATAAAAGAGGATTCAGATTAACGTTCCTCTTCCAGAACTTCTATAAAAATTGTTCTTATTATTGTTCCATTGGCCTGTTTCCCAGGCAATTTATTCTGAAATATCTGCTTATTTTTAGATAGCTTCCGCTCTCAGGCCATCACCCCCTTTTCTTTTTAACGTCCTCATTTGATGCAAATTGAAACAAAACACCGTAACCATCATTTTTAGGTTTACTCTTTTCACTGTCGTAACCATCATCTTTCCCGCTTTGAATACGCCTTTTGTCACCGCATACACCCTTTCACAGGGCATTCTCTATACACTAATCCTGTAATTGCGCATTATCTGTCTGATATTCAGTGGCTTTCCTCTTACCGCTCTTTGCATCGTTGCTGCAAATCCTTTTGCCGCCACTCCGAAATATCCCTTAATTTCCATCCCTGCTTCTTCTTGTTTTTGCCTCATCACCTCTCATTTTCTCCTGATTGGCATGTCCAGGTTCTGCAACAATAAAGGTTGCATCCTGAATCATTCCCTTTTTAAATCCTCTCCCTGAATGACCATACAGTTGTGTCATCAGGTATTCGTTTTGGAAAATGTTGCAGATTAAAAATCTGCAACTCCTGTTAAATCTCTGATTCAACATGACCCAGGAATTTTCTGAATGAAATACGATCAATACATTGTCGTTCAAGTTCTGGATCAAAAAAGACCATGCCATTGTTGTAATACAAGCATTTTGAACATCATTACAACATCATTTTCAGGTCGACCACCTTTGTCTGTCCTGTTGATATACATAGATTCCAGTATGGGACGAAATGGTTTCCGCCGCCATATGTCATTTCCACCATCCAATACAAGGACCTGTGAAAAGATTGAATTAAGACCAATACAGTGTATTGATGCTGTTCTTAAACCACTTCTAGAGAATATCGACCTTAGGATAAACGGTTCACTTACCTCCAAAGATCTATTTTACACTGCCATGTGTATGGCAGTGGATAAGAGTTCAGTTTATTCTGCATCAAAACACTATCAAGAGATTCCATGTGAAACATCTTTGAGATATCATCTCAGGCAACTAAGTCTTGAAGAACTTATCCAGGCAAATGAGAATATTCTTCTTCACAGTTCTGTCGGTACTCTAAAACCAGGTCCAATAACCATTGATGAACACGGGGGGTTCAGGTTTGTCAGATTTATTCTGTTTGTTGAAAAATGGCTTAGGAGAAAGTTAAGAATTCAGCTAGGAGTGCAGTGTTTAAGGTAATTCAATAGGGGTAGGAAAAAGATGGAGGTAAAATTAGAGAACTACTGAACTTTCTTTTTTAGTGATATCATCTACTATACAGACACCACCTATAACCTCTCTCCCTATTTTGATTGGTGAAAACCATTTGTGGTACATTCGTTTTAATCCATTTTCACTGATGCTGCAGGCACCATTGTATTCACAATATTCGCCATCAAGGCATCTTCTGTACCACTCTTCAAGTCTGCCGTCAACAGCATCATGAAACACATTTCCGCCCTTGAGATCGTCCTCGCTGCACTGAAGCAACTTTGGAAATACTTCATTAAAATATGTTATATTTCCTTTTTTGTCAAAAGTGACAATACCAAGTGGCGCATTCTGGACAATGCTTTCGTTGAATTGTTTGAGATAAGCGATCTCATCCATCATCCTCTGATGTTCTGTAAGGTCATCTGCTACACCAACCGCTTCTAGGACCTTTCCGTTCTTCATCAAAGGGCTGATGCTGATGTTGAAATATTTATCGTGTCCTTCGTCATCAAGGAACTTCAGCATCCCTGTGCTCTTATTCCCGTTCTTGAGATTCTCAATAATATTTTCCAGTTTTTCAGCGTCATCTTTATGAACGAAATCCAGTATATTGTGTCCAATTGTTTCACCTGGGCTTATTTTTAGGTAGTCATAGCTCACTGGATTGACATAGGTGAAGTTTCCTGCAGGATCAATGGAGAACACAAGGTCGGGGTTTGTTTCAACGAGTGTCTGGTATTTTTCCTTTGACCTCTTAAAATCACTGATTATTCTGTCGACTTTACGGATCGCTCTTTCCTGCATTTTTTGAGTGGTGCTAATCAGATGTTGCATTTCAGCTGATATCGAGTCGATGCTCTCCAGTTCAGGTGCATGGTCGCCCATTTCAATTGTTGCTTCTTCGATAACATCGGAAATAGAAACTCCTCTTTCCTTTGCAACTTTTTTTAACATGTCATATACAGGGGTTTTGATTGTTGTACTCGAATATCCTTCAGTCGGCATATGTGCTCCATATATTTTCTATATTAATATATGTATTTCTCTACTCTGAGCTATCTCCAATTAGAGGTATAAAATAAAGTTACATGGTATGTTTTATATGTTACGGTAAGATATACCATAAACTTTTTATTTACACAGGATATACTTTTTTATGAAACCTATTAGTGGAGGTATAGGAAGTGAAGAAAATATACGACAAGATGGCCAGAGAGGCCATAAATGCACAGAAGGCTGTTATAAGCACGATTAAAGATAAAAGAGGAACAGAGTTCAAAGTGACTGACGCAAAACCGTATGTGGATGCTGTCAATCAGATGTCTCCAGAGGGTGAGCAAAGCAAGGAAGTATTCGATTTGCATATTAATTCGGTCAATGCTCACTATAATGTCCTGACATCCCTTACTGACACAGTTAGGCCGGAAGATGATCCCTTCGTTGAGCATTACCAGACACCCCCTGTCCTTGAAATTCTCTATGATGAAGACCCGGCATTCAGGGCATCCGTCGAGAAATTTGTTGATGCTATTGGAAAAGCTGAAGCCCTTATAGGGAAGGAATCAATAAGAAGATATGGTGGATTCTATGGTCCGACCTGTGTTGTGGATTTTGCATTCAGTCCCGGAAGTACCAGCAATGTCGTCAACAGGATTCTTCAGAACCTGGACATCCCTGTTGATCACAAGCGCGCAATACTCTCCTCTAAATCCTGGGGTATGAATACCTCGTACGGTATTGGTGCCCAGTTCCAGACCTCTTTGGAAGAAGGCAAGACTGCTGCCGATGCAGTGAAAGATGAGATTGAAATGCTCAAAATGGTATACGATACACCGGTGGAAGCCCAGGCACTGCTCATGGAGCAGCATGGCCACACCTCCTTCGATGTCAAAAAATATATGGAAGGATATCGGAAAAAAATGGAAGGCACTGTGAAAGCTGCAATGGATGAGGAGGTTTTCTACGGAAACATAGTAACCGTTCCAGCATATGGTGTAGGGGACGTCGCGCACCACATCTCTCAGTCCATGTTCAATATGACAAAAGATGATATGACGATGGCCATCCTGGAGGCTGTCAGCGGTGTGCTCTATGACACACTAGAAAGTGCAATGGGCAAGTTCAAGAACGAGTATTCTCCACTGACAATCGCTACCGATGCTACAGCAGGTGCTACCACTAAAATTCTCTGGATGGATGGCTTCACTACAATGATGGTCAATGATCTGCTGGTAAAGAGATTCCACAATTATGTCCTCACCAATCCTGCAAGGGATGCTGCAGCAGAGTTGCATAACGTGGATTTCATAGACCTGATCGAGAAGGGTGAGCGCATTATCGACCACAAACCAAGGGGAGCCGGATCGGTAGTCCAGGGCATACCTATTGACTACAGTGCGATCGAAAACAATGATGTGATAAATAACCCGCAGCGTTATGCATATCCTGCATGTGCGATAACTGTCCGTTTCTCCTCCCTTATGAGGCTTGCTGACTTCCCATGCCTGCTCACAAGTGAGCCTGTAACCGCAACCCTCATGACGAATATAATTTCTCTGCATAAGGAGGACCCACACTCCCCGGCAAGGGTGTGTAAGTTCTGCACTGCAAACTACTTTGATTACAAGTGCAACTATTGCAACTGGAAGGAAGCAGTGTGAAAAGCCTAGAGATAGTGTGCCTTCTTTGAACACTATCTTATTTTGAGAGGTGTCTTTATGTCAGAAATAAGTTTGTTCAAAAGGTCCATTGCTGAACTCATAGGTACCTATGTGCTGGTGTTCCTTGGTACCGGATCTGTAGTGACCGCTATGTTGCTGGTGCAAGGTGCGAACCGGATCCCGGAGAATTCTTTTAATGTTGGTCTAAACATCGAAGCCTGGTTTGCTATAGGCATTGCTTTTGCCATAGCGATAATTGCAATGATATATGCATTTGGGCACATATCGGGTACACATATCAATCCTGCAGTGAGCATTGCACTGTGGGCCACAGGACGTTTTCCTGCAAAGGATATGATAGGTTACACCGTTGCTCAGTTAATAGGCGCAAGTCTTGCATCATTTACAATTGTGGCAATTTTAGGTTCCCGTGCAGTTGATACTGGCCTGGGGGCAACTGCAATGTTTGACGGTGTCAGCTATAGTCAGGCAATGCTCTGTGAAGCAGTAGCAACTTTCTTCCTGATGCTGACAATTATGGGTTCATCTGTCGACAAAAGAGCACCAGCAGGTTTTGCGGGACTGGCAATCGGTCTTGTAGTTGCTGCGGACATAATTGTTGTGGGGAACATAACAGGTTCATCGCTTAACCCTGCCCGTACTTTCGGACCGTATCTTGCTGATTTTATGCTAGGAGGTACAAACTTCTGGTGGCAGTTCCCAATCTATATCATCGGACCAATAGTTGGAGCTCTAGTGGCTGCTTTTGTCTATGACTATGTAACAGAATTGAAAAGTTGCGAATGATGTAATTCATTCTTCGTTCTTCTTTTATTTATTTCAGTGCAACTATTCAACTCAATTTACTTCTGCCAAACTGATTCCCCATCATTGATGAGGCAGGAGAAGGACTTTTCTCATATAAAGATCGATTAAAAAAACAATTGACCCGGAAAGGGTCCTGTCTCCATTTTTAAGAGTTCATTTTAAGAGTATTGCCATATTTTCTTCTACAGTAGTGATCGGTGTTATGTTGAACTTTTCCACCAGCACTTTCAATATATTTGGGGGAAATAAACGCCGGATGAAAATACGGACAACTATTTAATCATAAAAATTCAGTTATATGAGGAGAAAGACAATATTATGGCAGTAGACAACCTATACGATGTAATTATTATCGGAGCCGGACCTGCCGGGATGTTTGCAGCCAATGAACTTTCCGGTCATGGTTTGAAAATCCTGGTAATTGACAGGGGCAGGGATGTCGAAAAGAGACATTGTCCTATGGAATCCGTTCAACACTGTATGCACTGTACCCCCTGCAATATCATGTGTGGAGTTGGCGGAGCGGGGACATTTTCTGACGGGACCCTGAATTTAAGACCGGATACCGGAGGAGATCTTTTAGAATTCACTCATGATCAGGAGAAGGCATGGGAACTTGTGGATTATGTGGATAATATATTCCTGCAGTGTGGTG
This sequence comes from Methanohalophilus sp. WG1-DM, assembly GCF_004104135.1. Lineage (NCBI taxonomy): Archaea > Methanobacteriati > Methanobacteriota > Methanomicrobia > Methanosarcinales > Methanosarcinaceae > Methanohalophilus > Methanohalophilus sp. WG1-DM. The sequence goes on from NZ_RRBA01000003.1 coordinate 151,800, forward strand.
CCACAGAAAAAATGATCTCACCAAAGGGAGAAGATGTAGAACAACTACAACGCCGGGCTGCGTCGGTGGGAGCAAAATTCATCGATATAAAACAACGGCATATAGGAACAGATAACGCACCTGCTGTTATTGGGAACTTTAAAAAGAGACTTGATGAAAATGGAGTGGATTTTCTCCTGAATACTGACGTGAAAGATCTCTGGATTGAGAACAATGTCTGCAAGGGTGTTTACCTGAATAACGGCAGGACAATAGAATGCAGTTATACGCTTCTTGCACCCGGCAGGATTGGGGGAAAATGGGTCAATGAAATGGTTGATAAACATTCCATTGATGCCCGGTTTGCAGGTGTGGACATCGGCGTTCGTGTGGAGGTTCCTGCAATCATAATGGATCCTGTGACCAAAATTAACCGTGATCCGAAATTCCACATCCAGACCCGCAAATATGACGATTTCATACGTACTTTCTGTACCAATGAACACGGTTTTGTTGTCAGGGAAGAGTATGAAGGATTCATTGCCATCAACGGGCATTCAATGCATGACACGGTTTCTGAGAATACCAATTTCGCATTCCTGGTACATATCGAACTGACAAAACCCATTGAAAACACAATAAAGTATGCCAGGTCGGTGGCAAAACTGGCAACCACCATAGGAGGAGGCAAACCTGTCCTCCAGAGAATGGGAGATCTGAGAAGAGGGCGGCGTTCCACTGAAGCGCGTCTTACAAGAAATCCGGTGGTGAATACCCTAAAAGATGTAACGCCAGGAGATATTTCAATGGCCATGCCGCACAGAATAGTTATGGATATCATAGAGGGACTGGAAACCCTTGACAGGATCATCCCCGGTGTGGCTTGCGACTCCACCCTTCTCTATGCTCCGGAGGTCAAGTTTTATTCCATGAAAATACAGGTTGACGGGAATATGCAATCAAGTACCAGGAACCTGTTTGCAGCCGGGGACGGAGCAGGATTGTCCAGAGACATAGTTAATGCTTCTGCAACCGGAATCCTGGCGGCAAGAGGAATATTGGAAATATCCGCCCGGTAACAATTACAGTTTTAGTTCCCGGCTGTTTTTCCAACACCGCAATACTTACAATCGGAAACACTGCAAAGCGGATTGTCAAACTTCCATTTGAGACCCCATCCCTTGATTTCCTTGATTATTTCGATAAATTCCTGTCCACTTTCACTTAACGAATAGAAGGATTTTACAGGGATGGCCGAGGAATCAATTTTCTTTTCGACAAGTCCATGTGACTCAAGTTCCTTCAGGCGGGTAGACAGCATTTTTGGTGTAATATCTCCCAACATTGCTTTGAGTTCATTGAACTGTTTCTGGTATCTATCTCCTTTATGCAATTCCAGTAGAATACACAGCGTCCAGCGTTTGCCAATTATGTCCATCATCTTGTAAAGGGTGCAATCTTTCATAGTATCTAGTTAGAAACCTTCTATTATATAAACCAGTATCCTAATAATACTTAGTATCAAGAAGATACTTTGCTAGATATAAATGTTGCAAAATATCTATAAAGTGTGGAGGAAAATATGTTTTGTTACCAATGTGAAGAAACAGCAAAAGGAGAAGCCTGTACAAAGGGTGGAGCATGCGGGAAATCAAATGAAGTTGCAGATCTGCAGGACCAGCTTATTTATATGCTTAAAGGTCTTGCCGCTGTCAACCAGAAAGCAAGAGACACAGTTCCCGAAAATCCGGGACTGAAAACCCGATTAATAAATGCCCTGAAAGGAAATGAGCAAGAGGAAGGAGAACCAGAAGATTATATTGATTCCCGTTTCATGGAAGAAGCCCTTTTCTCAACAGTAACCAATGTCAACTTCAGTGCCACTGATTTCAAGAAGTGGATTCAGGATGCATATGATAAAAGGGAACAGATTAAATCCGAACTCCAGGCACATGGAGTGGACCTGAGCGAACTTCCACAGGCTGCAACGGTCAACCCGGATGAACTTGGAAACACGGATTCAGTCAGCATCCTGGCAACTGAAAATGAAGATATCAGATCCCTGAGAGAATTACTGGTATATGGTCTAAAAGGTATGGCTGCTTATGCATACCATGCCCGTGTGCTTGGTCACAAAGATAAAGATATTGAGGCTTTTGTTGACAGGGCACTGGTAGCCACTCTTGATGACTCCCTATCCGTAGATGATCTCACAGGCCTGGTGCTGGAATGTGGAAGTTTCGGTGTCAAGACGATGGCAATGCTGGATGAAGCCAACACTGCAACTTATGGTCATCCGGAACCCACAGAGATTAATATTGGAACCGGCAGCAATCCGGGAATCCTTATCAGTGGGCATGATCTGAAGGACATGGACCAGCTCCTGAAACAGACTGAAGGCAGCGGTGTAGATGTATATACCCACGGTGAAATGTTGCCTGCCAATGCCTATCCTGAATTTAAGAAGTACGAACACCTGGTGGGCAACTACGGTGGGTCATGGTGGCACCAGAAAACCGAATTTGAAAAATTCAATGGTCCTGTACTTATGACCACAAACTGTCTTGTACCTCCCAAGGATTCCTATTCAGACCGGATATTCACAACAGCAATGGTCGGATCTGAAGGACTCAAACACATCGAAGAGAAAGAAGACGGTACAAAAGATTTCTCTGAAATCATTGAAATGGCAAAACAATCCAGACCACCCGAACAACTGGAAAATGGCGCAATTCCTGCCGGATTTGCACACAATGCCGCCCTTTCAGTTGCCGACAAGATCGTGGATGCAGTAAAAGCCGGCCAGATATCCCGGTTTATTGTCATGGCAGGGTGTGACGGGAGACAACACGACAGGGAATATTATACTGAATTTGCAAAACAACTGCCACAGGATGCGGTAATTCTTACAGCAGGTTGTGCCAAGTATCGGTATAATAAGCTGGACCTGGGAGACATTGGCGGTATACCCAGAGTACTGGATGCGGGCCAGTGTAATGATTCCTACTCACTGGTTGTCATTGCCCAGAAGCTGGCTGAAGCCTTTGAACTGGATGACATAAATGATCTGCCGGTTTCCTACAATATTGCCTGGTATGAACAAAAGGCAGTCCTTGTCTTGCTTGCCCTGCTAAGTCTTGGCGTCAAGAACATTGTACTGGGGCCGAGATTGCCGGCGTTTGTTTCCCCGAATGTGTTAAACGTGCTGGTTGAAAATTTCAACATCAGCAAGAACACAACTGTAGAAAATGATCTGGGGAGGCTGCTCTAAAGCCTCCCATCCCCTCTATAGGAGAATTTAATATGCAAATCCGATACGTAAAAGATGCCGAGCAAAAAAAGAATCCGCATGGTGCAGATGTGCGAAAGATGTATGCATCAGACCATGGCCAGGCAATGCACATAACCCTTAAGCCAAAACAGTCTCTGAAAAAACATATTACTCCGGTGGATGTGTTTTTCTATATACTTGAAGGCAAGGCCAGAGTTGAAATTGGCGATGAAGCCGAGATTGTGGAGAAGGATTCAATTATTGAGAGTCCTGCAAAGATCCCACATCTGGTAGGTAACGCAGGTGGCGGAATTCTGCGTTTTTTGGTTGTGAAAATGCAAAAGCAGGAAGAATCTACCCAACTCCTGTAATTTATTTTTTAGATATAATATTCCACTGAAAACCTGTATATTACGTGCAACTTTTCCAGGGAGCGCACTTCTATTGATGGCATGTCACTATCAGGCGTGAAACCCGTTTCTTCAAAATCCACGAAAATGACATTGCATTTGATGTTTTCATGAAGTTTTTCCATGAAATAACTTGCTTTTTCCATAATTCTTTGGATCAGTTCCTCTATCTGGTCTTTTGTAAAGCTGTCACAGCAGGCGGGCACATATTTAACTTCAGTGCTCAAATGTTCGCGGTCATGCAGCGTCATGGAAAATCCATCAATCTGTGCTCCTTTTATTGCATAATCCCCAAGTTCAAAACTCCTGGTAATGGTATTTTTCATTCTTACCCTCCTGACTTTACTATGTACGTTTTACGTTAAATTGCTTTTCAAAAGAATACAGCCTGAGCAATCCAGTTCCACTCCATGCCACAAAACCGACTATAAATCGACAGGTTATATATTTATATAATAGAGTTCTTATATATTTTAGAGTCATAATTATACACAATTTTCAGGAGATCATTTATGGATTATGAGAAGATATTTTCAGACACATGGGATGTTTTCAAAGAAAACTTCATGACATACATCATTGCTACATTGGTCGCCATGATCGGTTCGATTCTTATTGTGACAATTGCCCCGCTGTTCTATGGGCTGGTTGATATGGCTGTCAGGGGCGTTAAGGGAGAGCCTATTGATTACAAAGATGTATTCAGTGGATTTGATCATTTCGTGAGAAGTTGGGGTTTCGCTATTGTGGCGGCTGTTCTGTTATTAGTTGGCTATATGCTGCTCATAATACCGGGAATTATCCTTTCCATACTGTTACTGTATGCTTTTCCGTTACTTGTCATCAGGGGCTACAGTGGAGTTGATGCCATCAAGGAAAGTATTGAGATTGGAAAAAACAATTTCCTGGATACGGCAATCATCTCCATCATTCTCTGGATAATCAGTGCCATCGGCAGCTATGTAGTTATTGGTTCACTGATTACTACTCCGATTGTTGTGATCGCATCTGTGGTAGTCACATATCGTATGATAGAAAATAATGATACCTCATATACCTATGTGGCAGATTTTGAAGAAATTGATGACACATCATCTGATACAAATGAAGGGGTACAGAGGTCCCTTTAATTTTTTCTTTTGTTTTTTTGTGTACATAAATTTTACATATTGGTACACACAGAAGGCACTTTCAATACTATCAACATTCATCGCCATATTTTTATAATTCATATTATTAAATAAACATACTTGAGGAATCGGTAACATATAGTTATATTCTGGCATCTTTTGAATGGACTGAAATATGATGACATACAGGTCAAGGAAAGATAATACGCTTAAAACAGGCTTAGATGGCCAGATTACAATCGATTATCTGGCCGCAATTACAATTTTTATATTTGCAATTTTTTTTGTGTTCAATTATACTTCCGGGTTGTTTACGCCATTTAATTCTGAATCAGATGAAGTAACCCTGATTGCAGATCGTGTGGCAGTAACTATCACAGAAAAAGAAATGGGTTCTGGAGATATGACCACTACCAACCTCATAAACAGCGAAAATACGGAAACTTTTTTTTCATTGTTAAATAACAGTTATGAAACGACTTTGTCCTCTCTCGGGTTAAAAGGGGAATTTAGTAGTTATGATCTGAATATAACTCTCGAACATAATTCATCGACAATATACATGGCTGGAAAGCCACTGCCTTCTGTTGGAAACATAGGACAAACAAAAAGAACTGTTCTTTTTGAAAATTCAGAAAACAATAATGTGCAAACCGCCACAATATCTGTCAGGGTGTGGTAAATTGGCACTGAAATTTATTTTTCGTAATGATGATTCGGCACAACTTCACACACTTGAAGCCATAATGGCAGCGATGGTAATGATCGGGGTACTCATATTTGCCGTTCAGGCAACCACAATTACTCCTTTGACATCTTCTACAGCAAATGCACACATTGAATCACAGCTATATACCCTGGGCCAGGATATGGTAATGGCACTTGATCATTCACAATATGATCAGGATTCTCAACTCAAAAAAGAGATCATAGGGTGGAGTGGTGATGAATATGTCTGGAACGCTACTCATTACATATCCAGGACAAACAGCAGTGATACTATCAGTGGTCCGGTCAAAGAATTACTGCAGCAAACTCTGGTAGCAAAAGGAATCGGCCACAATATGGAATTTACATTCAGGCTGGATTCAGAAAATACTCTCACATCGCCTTACATATACAACGGTGACCCCTCTGATAATGCTGTGATAGTTTCAAGGAAAGTTGTACTTTCAAATAACGACCTTGCAAATCCCTCTTCCTTTGAGAACAGAACTTCAATTCCAGATATGGACAATACAACGGATTTCTACAATATAGTTGATGTAAAACTCACAATGTGGCGTATGTAAAAAAGGGAGTGAATGATGGATAAATCTAATGATTCAGGACAGATGTTGCTGCTCGCTGCATTTACCATAGGATTTATGGTTGTAGTTTCAACTGTCATGCTAAATAATATTATTTATGCAAGTAACATAGCCTCTGAATCAAATAATGATATAAGTTATTTTGAAGTATCCAATATTGCCCGTATGACCGATGAAGCAACAAAGGCAGCCTATTACAATGCAACCACAGGTTCTTCTTTCAATCATACAGTCTTCAGTCGCTATCTTGAAAATTATTCCCGTGAAGTTACGATATTATATGCATATAAGGGAGTATCGTTTTCATTTACCAACAGTACTCTCCAAGATGCATATTTTACAAAAAACGGTTTATCCTCAGGGCAGGAGAACTGGACGATAATCGATAATGTGAATGCTACGGATAATTTCACAATGGAAGTTAATACCAGTAATCTGGGGGATATATCAGAACCTTTCGAGGTGCATGCCTTAGATCAATCCGGTTCATCCATCTGGTTTATGAAAATGTATGAGGAGGGGAGTAATATAAAGGTTAATGTTTCAAATCAAACCTATAACATCGACCATATCCCAATAGATATCAAAAATGAAACTTACCAGTTTGACAACAGTACAGCAGGGAAGACATACAGTCTGAAATATTTAAACTCAAGCAATGTTATTGGACTGTATTCACTATCAGGAGAACTCACTGACGGTGAATCATTCAGGTGTGAGAGATACAAGATGATCAATGCAACGGTGGCTATCTCTTCAAGTAAAAACAAAATCAATGTGACCTTGCCCGTAACGGTCCCGTGAGTGATTAATATGCAAAAAATATACCATGACAGGAGGGCAGTTTCTACAGCTATTGGTTTTATATTGACATTTGTAATAACGATCATGGTATTTATGTCTGTGATGAATTCTTCCTATGTAATGATGGATCGGAATGAACATTCCGTTATGCGGGAACAATTCGAAATACATGGCAGTAGCATTGCTCTTCAGCTTACTAAGATTGATACAACAATAAACCTTACCAGAAAATCCGGAGGTAATGTTGAAGAAATACAATCCGATATTGTGTTACCTATGAAAATAGCGGATGAATATTATTATATGCAAATTTCAAACCAAACACATGAAATAATATTTGAATCCGACGGCATTGCTGAAACCAGGGTCCAGATACCCTATGAATTGACAACAACAGATATAGAATCCGCTACGATAAACAGTGTAACAGGTGAGCATTACTTCTTTTACAACAGTACTACGGAGATAATAGAAGTCCACTAAAAAATGGCGATCTCATGCATATTGTTCCCAAAAAAATATTCAAGTCCGAAGGAGCAGTGTCAGAAGTAGTTGATACCATATTGATACTTGGAATAATGCTAATAGCCATATCTATAATAGGAGTTGCAGGTTATCCTGCTCTTCAAAATATCCAGGAGCACGGCCATACCGAAAATATAAAGCAGAGCCATATTGTACTAGGTGAAAATATAAACAAAGTCGTTTTCGATATGGCTCCCTCACAATCAGTTGAACTAAAAATGTATGGAGGCAATGCCCTGGTCAGCGGCACCAGTACTATCAATGTAACAATGCAGACCTGGAATTCTTCATCTGCAGGTTTGGAGAATCAAACATTCAAGAGGCAAATGCGAGAAATAAAGCATTCTTATGAAGAAACTGCAGTAGCTTATGAAAATACGGGTGTCTGGGCAAAATATGGAAATGAAGGCACAATTATGGTCAAAAAACCCGGTTTTGTCCTTTCTGACAACAATATGATAATACCTGTTGCTGCAGTAATGGGTTCAAATGGAATTTCGGGAGAGGGATTGATCAGAGTTATTGCAGACGGAGGGTATTCATCGGTATTTTCTTATGAAAATGTATCATCTGTAGATATTACTGTGAAAAGTGATTATTATACTGGCTGGGAAAATTACCTGAATGAAACAATGGGTATGCAGGTAATAAACAGAGACGAAACAAATACAACTGTACATTTAAGGAAAGAGGATTTTTCCGAAAATATAGACGTATATATAACTCATTCACCTATGAAGGTGAGAGTGGAATAATGGTGGATATATGATACGAATAAGTAACCTATCCGTCTCCTGTAAGGCAGTCTCTTCTGTTATTGGTATTCTGCTCATGTTTGCTCTTACTGTGGTATCCATCAGTGCAATGATGGTTTACAGCGTCCCTGCAATTGATGAACTGAAGGATAATTCCAAATCACAAAACGTAGAACAGGCTTTTACGATTCTTGACTCCCGTATGAGTAAAGTAGCCCTCGGAGAATCTCCTCTCCAGACTACATCGTTTTCCCTCATGGGAGGCGAAGTTGGTGTTAACGGTGAATATTCCGACAACAGTAATATAAGAATCGTCATCCAGAACACTACAAATTCTACCCCTATAGTCAATTGCTCATTGGGTACCTTTGAATATACTCTCGATGAAAGGAAGATTGCTTATGAAGGTGGTGGCGTCTGGTCAAAGTACAGGGAAAATGGCGGTTCTGTAATGGTTTCACCCCCGGAATTTCATTACAACGGGGAAACACTCACTTTACCTATAATGACGATCAATGGCTCCTCCTCAACGTCAGGAGAAGGAGAAGTAAACATTGCCGTAACATCGGACAACAGGCCTTTTGTCTTGTATCCCAACACATCCATATCGCCGTCAAGAACAAATCCCGTGACCTCTGACAAGGTCTATATCTATATTGAAAGTGAATATTATGATGCATGGGCCAATTATGCGGAGTCAATGACCTATACCAATGCAGAAAAAGATGATGTGAATAAGACCGCAATTATTGAACTGGATGTAGTTCCCCCCATGGGAACAACAACCCTTACCAACCAGATTGAAATAGGGGCTGTAAATGCATCAAAGACTCTGCCTATCTATGATTTTTATATGAATTTGGAAGCAGCTGGCAATCAAGACCTGAATCCATCCAACTACGAAATAAAAGCAATTTCGGGTACAAAGACTCTGATATACAGCCTTTCCAAAAGTGGTGGTAATGACCAGTTGGAGATTGAAGTTACCTATAAGGATAAATCCGTGGGATCTGAGTATATAGAAAAATGGGAAGGGAAGGATGTATTTCAGGTAAATAACGGCGAAAGCACAGTGGATTTCCTAAATGATTCATTTATGATGAAATATGCTCCTCCCAACCAAAATGGTGCAGACCCGGATTTTTCATGGAATTTTTCGGGAGATACAACTGAACTTCCCGATGTTGTTATCAATAGCACAAATACATCATTTTCGCTTAATAATCTCACACAGCACTATTTGAAATTGTTGACAAAAGATGGTTCTGTGGTGTTTAATATTAATAGTCCTGGTAATAGTGATCCGGTAGATTATGACACTTCTTCAGTGACAATAGACTATGATGTGAAGGCCGGAGGAATCACTTATTTACATGTAACACAGAATGAACTTGAAATGGATATAATAAACTGAATTATATGGAGAATGTTTATTTAAGAGTTACTCAAATACGCTTGTACCATACATTCATATTCTCAAGATTACCGGATATATTGGTATTTTGAACAAGTTTTCCGGTAAATTCATACCCAAGCCTTGCAAAAACAGTATTCATACCATAGGACGCGGCCCGGGCGATGGTATACAGGGTAAGGATCCCTTTCTTATCCATTTCTTTTTCCATTCTTGAGAGGAGAGAAGTGGACATCCCCATTCCCCTGAACTGAGGGAGTGTAGCAAAGTCGGTCATTTCCGCATTCCGGTTTTCAAAATCGATCTCGCAAGAGGAAAGGGCAACTATGTTACCTTTATATTCAACTGCGAAATATACAACATTATCTTCCATGGTCTTTTTCAGGTAGGCCGGGTCCTGGATAGGAAAAGGATATGTAGGAAATACTTCGGCGTAGATCTCTGCCATTGCAGGTACATCCGCTTCCGTACACATCCGTATCAGGAAACCTTCGGGTAATTCAGGATTCATGATGTCTCCTGCCTTATCTTTGGCAGTGGAGATAATCCGGTCATCCTCAACCTGTGTGTCTTCCTGCCTGTTCCCTGTGAAATATTTACACATGAACAGGGCTTCCTTCTTGCCGGAATAGTAGCCGGGTACTCCGGCCTCCTTCACATATCCCTTTGCTTCAAAAACATCTCTGGAATCTGCAGGGACTTTTGCAAATATCTTGTTGTAGCCGCGTTTTTCTGCCAACCGATCCATTTCAGGTATAAGATCCGGCAGATCGCCAATATCCAGTTTCATAAGGTAAATACGATTATTGTACGTACCGTGCTGGATCAGGGAGTTGCCTATTTTTTCGATTATATCACTCAACGTCCCTTCTCTCCATTCTTTCGGTATCTTCCGGTACAAGACTTACAACTTCATCATGATCGGCAAGCAGTTTTGCAATACCTGTAGATTTATATTCAGCTGCATCATCAAGTTTAAGCTGGAGTTTACACTCTTCACATTTACGGTCACAGTATATCGGCTCATAGGAATCCGGTTCTTTATAGGAAGTGATCACACCTTCATAGTTACGCAAAATAACCCTGTTGGTGGACCAGGATATGAGATAGGAAGGCATGACAGGTATCTTACCTCCTCCGTGGGGAGCATCGATAACATAGGTCGGAACTGCAAAACCACTTGTGTGGCCGATGAGGTGTTCCATTATCTCTATACCCTTGCCCACCGGAGTGCGGAAATGGGACAGGCCTTCCGAAAGGTCGCACTGGTAGAGGTAATAAGGACGTACACGGTTTTGCACAAGTTTCTGTACAAGCTTTTTCATGATTCTGTGGCAGTCATTCACTCCTGAAAGCAACACCGTCTGGTTTCCGAGGGGGATTCCTGCATCTGCAAGTTTACGCAGGGCTTCTCTGGAAGATTCTGTTACTTCACGTGGATGGTTGAAGTGGGTATTGATCCAGAGAGGATGATGCTTTTTGAGTATTTCTACAAGATTATCAGTTACCCTGTAAGGAAGCACCACAGGCATCCTTGTACCGATACGAATTACCTCTACATGAGGTATTTCTCTCAATTGTGTCAGAATCCAGTCCAGATAAGCATCAGGCAACATAAAAGGATCTCCGCCCGAAAGCAGGACATCCCGTACCTGTGGGGTATTCCTGATGTATTCCAGTCCTTCAGAGACTGCATCTTTGGTAGGAATGGAATCCACATCTCCCACTTTTCTCTTACGTGTACAGTGCCTGCAGTACATCGAACAGGTGTTACTTATATGGAACAATACCCTGTCCGGATACCTGTGTGTGATCCCCTCAACAGGACTATCCTCCTCCTCAGAGAGAGGATCTTCAAGGTCATCTTCATCGATGTCCAGCTCCTTTGGTGAAGGAAAAGCCTGCAGGAATATGGGATCATTCCTGAAATCATCGGCGTCTATAAGAGAGAGATAATAAGGAGTCACGGATAATGGGAATTTTTCCAGGGTTTGTTTGAGTTTATCCTTTTCCCCGGGTTTGAATTTGATGCCAAGCAAGGTTTCAAATGTATCTATATCACCGATGGAATGCTTGAGTTGCCATCTCCAGTCTTTCCAGTTGGCAATAACAGTATCAGAATCGATTTTTTTAGCTATTTCTTTTTGTGTTTGTGTGTGCTGTGTCATAAATGTACCACATTTTTAACTTATAATTACTTATTGAATGAATTTGCCTGCAAAAGTTGCATAAGACCATACGCACAGCTAAAAAATAACGCAGGCAAAATGAAATTAAATAGGTATATCACCTTTGTTGAGCAAAATATCACAACTAGTAGAACCGCATGTTGTCTATTTATCGGTTTATATAGTGGAAGAAGATATATATACTTTACTGAATGGTTCCAATCAATTATGTAATCAGATATTCAAGTAATCTGAAATCCTGAAATAAATGATAAGATAACCAAATACCAGCATCATAAGGGATATTAACCATGCCCAGCGCAGAATACGCGCAAGGTTGTGGGGTTGTGTGATTCTAAAAAAAAGCCTGTCGGCCAGTCTAGGCCGATCAGGTGCTGCGGTAGGCATTATGCCTTAATCCTCTTTAAGCGGAAGGTGTTTTCACGTTCCATCTCGTCCAGCCGGAAACGGATGAAGTCCATTGCTTCCTGCATTTCGGGAATTACTTTGAATTCAAGGGCATTAACACGCCTTTTTGTTTTCTCGATGTCGTCAAGTAACCTCTTCATAGTGGTCTCAATCTCTGCTGCAAGAATAATCTTGTCAACAAGGATCTCATATGAATCGACAGTTTCATCGATGTAGGAGCTTGTCCCGAGAATACCGTATCCCCTTTTGTTGATGGGTTTATGCACACTGGATGCTTCGATCTTAGGGACCACCACACCCATAATATTGTGGCTTTCAAGACTTATTTCTGGTCCATCTTTGAGAGCAAGAGCAGTGGATTTTATTACCATTCTGCCCTCGACTGCCTCAGCGATCCCTATTTTTTCAGTGGCATTATCATAGGCGTCATCCAGTTCGTTCCTTACACCCTTGGCCTTGTTCAAAATCTCAAAGAATTCCAGGATAAGACCATCCCTTTTCATTTTAAGCAGCTTGTGGCCGCTCTGGGACAGTTTTATCTTTTTCTTCAGTTCAATAAGTTCGGAACGAGTTGGTTTAACATCCTTTGTGCCCATAGTGGATCACTCTTTGTTCACTCTGCATTTTGATGTGCAGGGTGATATTTATCGATATACTTGTTGTCTATCCTGGTAAGCTGTGCTTCCGGAAGCTCGGAAAGGATTTCCCATGCTATGGACAGGGTATCTTCGATATTCCTGTCCTCATCTTTTGCCTGTCTTACAAAACGGTCTTCGAAAAGATCGGCAAATTCCAGGATTCTCTGGTCTCTTTCGGAAAGGGATTCTTTACCGACGATTGCAACCAGTCCACGAAGATCACGTCCTTCAGCATATCCGGCATACAACTGATCGGATACTGCCTTATGGTCATCTCTTGTCTTACCTTCCCCTATACCGGAGTTCATCAGACGGGAAAGGGATGGTAGCACATCGATTGGTGGGTAGATACCCTTCCTGTGAAGATCACGGGATACTACAATCTGGCCTTCGGTGATATAACCGGAAAGATCGGGTATCGGGTGGGTTATATCGTCACCAGGCATAGTCAGGATGGAAAACTGGGTTACAGATCCCTTGTTACCTTTGATTACACCTGCACGTTCATAGAGGGATGCAAGGTCAGTGTACATGTAACCGGGATATCCACGTCTACCGGGCACTTCTTCACGGGCTGCACCCATCTGACGAAGTGCTTCACAATAGTTTGTAATATCAGTCATGATTACAAGTACATGCATATCGTGTTCGTATGCAAGATACTCTGCTGCTGTCAGTGCCATCCTCGGGGTGATTATACGTTCGACTGCAGGGTCATCTGCAAGATTGAGGAAAACTGTCGCTCTTTCAAGAGCACCTGTCTTCTCAAAGTCTTCCATGAATGACTGGGCTTCCTCATTGGTGATACCCATTGCAGCAAACACCACAGCGAAATCTTCCTCAGAACCGGGTACTTTTGCCTGTCTTGCAATCTGAAGAGCAATCTCATTGTGTGGCAGACCTGATCCAGAGAAGATAGGAAGTTTCTGTCCTCTTACAAGAGTGTTTGTACCGTCAATCGTGGATATTCCTGTCTGGATAAATTCATCAGGTGGTCTCCTGGAAAAAGGGTTCATTGAAGCCCCATTCACATCTACCCTTTTTTCGGGGATAATTCTTGGACCGCCGTCAAGGGGTTCTCCAGACCCGGAGAGGATACGACCGAGAAGATCTTTTGCAACAGGAAGTTTGATGGTATCTCCACTGAATACTACACCGGATTCATCATTCAGACCCTGAGTTCCTTCGAAAACCTGTACAACAACCACATCTGCGGAGGTATCAAGGACCTGACCTCTCTTGGTGGTCCCATCAGGGAGATTAATCTGAACAAGTTCCCCATATCCTACAGGCTCTGTTTTTTCAAGGAATATGAGTGGTCCTGCAATATCTACAATGGTTTTGTATTCTTTGGTCATTTTCAGTTGCCTCCAAGCTGTGTGAACTCTTCATCCATCTTTGCCATGATTGTTTCAAGGGCTGCATCAAAGTCTTCTTCATATTTGACCTTGGCAAGTTCATCCTTGGACTCCATTTCCATGATCTTGTTGATGGGGACACCATTTTCCATTTTATCGGTTGCCTTTTCACCAAACTGCGATACAGATTTCAGAAGTTTATACTGCCTGTCAAAGGGACAGAATGTGTCCACGGGATGGAAAGCGTTCTGCTGCAGGAAGTATTCACGAAGCATCCTGGCAATTTCAAGGGTAAGCTGCTGGTCCTCAGGGAGTGCATCTGAACCTACGAGTTGCACGATTTCCTGAAGTTCTGCTTCTTCCTGAAGAATATCCATTGCATTATCCCTTAGTTCATTCCAGTCGCTGCCGACATTTTCTGTAAACCAACCTGCAAGCCTGTCATTGTAAAGACTGTAACTGGTAAGCCAGTCAATTGCAGGGAAGTGTCTCTTCTGGGACAGTTTTGCATCCAGTGCCCAGAATACCTTTACGATACGCAGGGTATTCTGTGTAACCGGCTCGGAGAAGTCACCACCGGGAGGTGAGACTGCACCGATGACAGTAATGGAACCATCAAGACCTGCCAGGGAATGGACTGCTCCTGCACGTTCATAGAATTCAGAAAGCCTGGCGGACAGATATGCTGGATATCCTTCTTCACCGGGCATTTCTTCAAGCCTGGAAGAAATTTCCCTCATTGCTTCTGCCCATCTGGAAGTTGAATCTGCCATGAGAGATACATCATAACCCATGTCACGGTAATACTCAGCAATGGTAATACCTGTATAAACAGATGCTTCACGAGCAGCTACAGGCATATTGGATGTGTTTGCGATAAGAACTGTACGTTCCATGAGTGGCCTTCCGGTCTTTGGGTCTTCCAGTTCCGGGAATTCATTCAGTACATCGGCCATTTCGTTTCCACGTTCTCCACATCCGATATAAACCACAATATCAGTGTCACTCCACTTTGCAAGTTGCTGCTGTGTAACAGTTTTTCCTGATCCAAAAGGACCTGGGATAGCTGCTGTACCACCTTTTGCCACAGGGAACATCCCATCAAGGATTCTCTGTCCTGTTACAAGAGGTTTTGTTGGCGAGAGTTTCTTGTCTACCGGCCTGGGATCTCTTACAGGCCATTTCTGCATAAGGGATAGTTCAGAGCCGTCAGAGAGTACACAAACAGTTTCATCGACTACGAATTTACCACTTTTGATATCTTCTACAGTTCCTGACTTTCTTGGAGGGACCATTATCTTGTGTTCGAGATTGGGTGTTTCCTGTACGACACCGATAATATCTCCGCCTTTGACACTGTCTCCTTTGGATACTGTAGGGGTGAATTCCCACTTCTTCTCCCTGGTAAGACCGTTTGCTGTTACTCCTCTTTCAATGAAGTCTCCCATCTTTTGCTGGAGAACTTCCAGAGGTCTCTGTATACCATCATAAATACTTTCCAGAAGACCTGGACCCAGTTCTACTGAAAGAGGCATTCCCGTATTTGCTACAGGCTCTCCCGGTTTTATGCCGGATGTGTCTTCATATACCTGAACTGTAGCCTTTTCACCCTCTATACGGATTACTTCACCCATCAGTCCTTCATGACCTACTTTTACCACATCATACATCTTCGGCTTGATACCGGTGACTGTGACAACAGGTCCTGCCACTCGATAAATTTCACCATTCATTTCCACAAATCTACACCTACCGCTTGTTTTATTTTATCCCGTAAGTTGGAACTTTGGCCGGTTCCGCCAAGGGTTACCAATGTTGGTTCGACGGATTCACTTAAAGTGTCTCTCAAGGTTTCCGGTAGTTTATCAAAATCATTACTGTGCATTACAAGGATGCCTACGGAGGGATCATTGAAAATTTCCTTTACCTTTTCCTCCAGGCTGTTATCATCATTGATTTCATACACTTTATGCACACCGGCTAATCTGAAACCGGTTACGAATTGACCATCACCTACAGCTGCCAGATCCATCAAATCACCAATTGATTTCTGATTATCTCGTCATCGAGGTTAACTGCCTTTCCTCTGATGATTATTCTCAGATTGTTTACTTCGTTCTTTTTATTGATCATATAATCCATGATCGGAACGATTGAAAGGGGATATTCATGTGAAAAACTGGCAGCGGACTTTATACTGTACTTGGTGAGGCTTGTTTCCAGATCGACAAGAGATTCCATATCAGGAGATGCAAAATCTGAGATCGCATCCCAGTATGGATATTTTTCAAGTGAATTTATAAAATCTGCAAAAGGCAGAGGAACCAATGAGTTTATTTCCTTCAGACTAAGCCGGAGCCCACCATCTATAACCAGATCTTCAAGTTCACCATCTTCAATACCTTCTTTCTTCATCCTGAACATTGTTCTAATATTCTTTATGTCAATCTCAGTACGAATAAGTTTGGAGAATAGTTTACGATCACTTGACTTTGGTGTACCGATTGCATTGAACAATCTCTGGTAATATAATTTGTCAAGTTGATTTTCAATTTCAGGAAGATTCGTTCCGTCATAATTCATAAGAATTGGATAATAATCCGTATTGCTGAGTGCATCTATAACATGCTCATAAGATTCTTTCTCAGCAAGTTCTGACAGGAAATTATACTTGAATTGGCCGGCAGAAACGAGATTATCCTTTATCTCTTCAATCGGCGCATTGTAATACTTGCCTCTGAGAATAGTTTTGATATCCCAGATGTCATAATTTTTCAGATATTCCGTGATGAGATAGTTGAGTTCACCCTCGGAAATATCAATCAATTTAGAGAATGTGACTGCAAGATTTCTGTTTAATGCGTGCTCGATGAGATCTACTCCTTCAAATTTCCGCGCAAGTTCGTCTACATCCTGCTTATACTGGGTTTCTCCGATAAAACGGGTAATTTCATCAAGATCCATGTTCATAAGCCGTGAATATGTCTCTTTTGGAAGCAGATTGCTCTTCATTGCACGTACACGCGCAGTTACATAAGCATAATTTGATCCTCCGCTAGTTGTTGCAGAGGAACTCTTATTTCGGAGTCTCTGGAAAAGCCTCATTTTGATATCACCCGAATAAGATATCTGAAATCTGTTTCAGGTTCTGCTCATATACGCTGTCAAGAATTCCATCATAGGTATAATCAAGCCTGATACTACCATCCTCATTCTCTATAACAACACCTCCAACACAATCGATGTTGCCTGCATACTCTAAAGAGGACAGTTTTTTCACCAAATCTTCTGATTCCTTATTGGAATAGATACGGCTGCCTTTAGATTCATGACTTTCTATGATATTCTTGAGAAGTGTTTCCTGTTTATCCGCAGATAACCCTGCAATCTCATTGAATGCCTGGTTATAGGCTTTTTCAAGCACTTCTTTACGTGCATTGAGCATTGTCCTTTTGACTTCGAGATTTGCACTGGATAATTCTTGCCGTTTCATACGCTGAATTTCATCTTCCGCTTTGGCAAGACGTTTCCCTTTGATTTCTTTGGCGGATTGCTTTGCATCCTCTATAATACGGGACGCTTCGGCATCTGCCTCTGCATTAATATCAGAGACCTTCGCCTGCGCAACATCCATGACGTCTTTAATTACTGTTTCGAGTCCCATGCTCTCACACCTTAAAAAGAAATTAAGAGCATTTTTGAATGCTCTCAAACTTCGCTTAGCTTATCAGCAGTGCAACGACAAGTCCGAAAATGACAATGGTTTCAGGAATTACAGTAAGGATAAGGCCCTTACCAAAAAGTCCTTCATTTTCGGCCATGGCGCCGATAGCGGCGGCACCAATATCTTTTTCAGCAATACCGGATGCCAGTCCTGTAAGGCCAACTGCAAGTCCTGCACCAATTGCTTTAAGTCCTGCCGGATCCATTATTGCTTCTTCTCCTACCATATTATTATTCCTCCGTGTACTTTCTTATATATCCAAATGGGCTGTACTCTTTGCCCCCGCCTTCATAGAATTTAGTAAAGAATTCGACATACTGAAGCCTCAAAGCATGTAGACCGGGGGCGATTATGCTTAAGGCTGTATTGAGTGCATGTCCGAATATGAATACCAATATTGCAAATACCGCTGCTATACCTCCCTGTGGCCAGATCATTTCAAAAGCGATGAGGTTCACAGTGGATGCAATATAAATTGATGAAAGGCCCACGGCTATCAAACGTGTGTATGACAGGGAGTTACTCAACAAACCGGGTAACTCAATGGGACCTTTAATACCTTCTCCTTTAGTCAGCATTATGAAACCTATCACGAATATTGCGGCACCTACAGCAATTGGTAGGTATCCTACATATCCGAGAACTGCAAGCACAATGCCAATCTCAACTACTATCCAGCTGCCCTTTTCAAGCATCGCTGCATTGAAGCCGTGTTTCTTTTTCTCATTGATAAAACCAAGGATATACCCCAGGTTTATGTGAGCAACACCAATGAGAGCAGTAAGCACGATAAGGGTCATTACCAGATGTGTTCTGTGTATAGGGTATGTGATCATTTCCCCACCGATAGGAGACTGGAACAGGTTTATAGTTTCAAATCCGGCTATGAGACCGGGTTCAATTCCATGTGCCCCATGCAGGCTTGCAAGAGGGAATCCCAGAAATTCTCCATAAAGGATACCAAAGATCAAGGTCGATACCTGACAGTATATCAATATATTCATCAGGGGTTTTATTGCATCGGAATTAAACAGTTTTTTAACTCCAAATGCCAACCCCAGAAGAATTAAAGCATAACCAATATCTCCAAGTATCATTCCATAAAACAGTGGGAAACTGATAAATATTAATGCAGTTGGATCAATTTCTTTGTATTTGGGCCTTGCGTAAAGGTTCATTATTGTTTCGAAAGGTTTTATGATCCCTGCGTTATTGTACTCTACCGGCACTTCCTCCTCTTCCTCTTCTGTAACCTCCTGCTTGGAAACAAATACTCTTCCATTAGTAGAAGATTCAAGTGTCCGGGTCATTCTGTTGTACTCATCTGATGGAACCCATCCGTCAATTACAAAAGTATGCTCTGATGTGGCAATCTTCAGAGGTGCTTCGGATTTCTGGGATTCAATGGATAGAATTTCATCACTTGCAAGTATGAAATCAGAATAACGTTCCTTTATGTCAGAAATACTCTTTTCAAGTGAAGTGATTTTCTCATTGATAGTGTTTCTTTCACTTTCTATATCAGCAATTATCTCCGAAGGAGTCCCTTCCATATTTGGAACACGTATCTCACGAAACTCGTAATCAGCCAACATCTCAGCCACGATTTCTTCTTTGTCTTTCCTGACAAAAAGAGCAATAGTGTGTGTATTTGGATCAAATTCGAGTTCATAATCATTTGTAATTCCAGATATTTCAGAACTGATGTCTCCCTTTACAGTACCTGCAAACACAGATAGGCTCTCATAACCTCTGTAATTTTTAAGATCTATGGGGATTGAAACAAATGGTTCGAGTTCTTTTTGGAGAGAATCCAGTTCTTTTAACCTTGTTTCATAACTGTTCTTTTTTTCGGTCTTTTCATCAAGTTCACTTTCCAGGCGAGCCAGTTTTTCATCAAGCTCTGCCCACAAAACATTTGTGTCCTGTTTTGGAACTTCTTTTGGCTTGATACCAAGAAAACTGGAAATTGACCTCAGTTGAACAAGTTTTTTGGAAACTTCCCCTGCATTCTCAAAGGGTTTCCCTATCTTGAAAGTAGAATCTTCTTCGTTATATTCTTCAATATGGAAGATATTGATATCGTGTAGCGTGTCTACTGTTTCATCCATGACTTCTTTGTGTCCGACGATAACAGCACGGGTCATACTTTTTGGCTTAAGCATAGATCGCCCTCTCGAATTCCTCCACTAGCATTGCAACAGCTTTATCAACATTGGATTCTGCGTTGCTTATCAGCTCTTCTGCATCCTTTTTGCCTTTGCTGACGATTTCTTCGTGCTCTTTCTGGAGGTCTTCCTGTGCAGATTTAAGTGCATTATTTGCAGATTTTTCTGCATCTAATTCTGCCTCTTTAATTATTTCTCTGGCTTCTGCACGGGCACTGGCGATTTTGTCCTCCTTCTCCTTCAGGCCTGCTTCCACCTTTTTGGCAGCACTTTGTTCTGCTTCTTTTATCTCGGATAAGATTTTGTCCTTGGCCATGTGAATCCTCATCGCGTCTGTGATATGTTAAGCAGCGTGATTTTATGCCCCTTATAGCAACCTCGCATATAAGTTATTCGGTTTCAGGTGATTGCTATTGAATAATTGTAATGTTTAATCATTCGTATAGGGAGTTCAAGTTAACAGCAGATACCCATAAACAACTTTGCATATAAGCCATTCGGTTCTTACCGGTTCGTAACCTACCGATTATAATAATTATTCATGAAAAACATGACTACTTTTTAGAAATATAATACAGAATTATTCATTTCTTACTCTATATGGCAATATTTCATCTTTGGGTATCGTATGGATATATTTTTGTCTGAATTCAGGATTCCGCATCATGCAATAATCGGAATTGGAACGATATGCCTGGTGTTTACCCATATTATCCCATATTGAAGAAAGCTTTTCTTCCTTTATATTCCCAAAGGACAGCGGTGTATAAGCACAGGGCATGACCTCACCTGAAGGTGTAGCATGCATCCATCGCCTTCCGGCAAAGCAACCAAACATATCCGGACCCATGAAATACGGGAATGAAGTAACACGTGGCCCGTCTGCCCCACTGTTCATCCGTTTTTGGAAACGTTCCATGGTCTTCACATCCTTTTGAGTGATGACTTCATCCTCATGTTCAAGCCAGCGACCCACAGCAACGATCTCATAGATGGACATCTCCTGCATGCCCATATCTGCAGCAAGACCATAGAAATCTTCAAGGTCATCGATATTATCGGGTGAGATCACCACAAACATATCTGCCAGCATGTCAGCTCCCATGGTGTTCTTAATACCATCAATAGCATCCCTGTATGCCCCATCCCTGCCACGAATACGGTCATGTTCCTTTTCAAAAGGACTGTCGATGCTTATTCTCATGGCATACATGCCCGCATCCTTCAACCGCACAGCTCTGTCAGGTGTAAGGCCAAAGCCAGAAGTAAAACAGGTTGCAATGCACCGGTCTTTATCCACTGCCCTCACCATTTCGGGAAGATCCTTTCGAAGCATTGTTTCCCCGCCATCGAAAGAAATAAGGTAAGCACCAAGATCAAGGGATTGATCGATAGCACTGTTGATCTGTTCGGTAGTTAGTTCTTCCTCAGTAAGGAAACCCGCAGCTCCGCAGTGAATACAATTATTCGGGCACCTATCGGTAATAGCTATTGAGAATTGGTCAGGCACACGTTTTTTCATGATGGCGGCAATCTGGGAACTGATCATCCTGTTGAATGCATTGCTGGGAATCGGGGGGGCCCATGTTGAAAATATGATCTCTTCATCATTAAATGTAATGGGTTTTTCTTCCTGAAAAATTCGGTTAATACGTTTCAGAATAGGTTTTGCAATGGTGGAAAGGGGACCCTCACTGGTGAGTACAACTTTATCATCTTCCACATTTGCATCAACTTTAATCATGGGTTTTTCATATACTCTCATAAATTCACCTTTTTAGCATTTCCTTGTTCCAACTTCAGAGAAAAGGCCTTTTGTGGCATAAGTGGTTATCTCATGTAATCTATTTCTGGATTGGGAAGGCGGGAAAAGATCTATTATTTCATGTGCTTCAGAAACTAGTTGTTCAACAATTTCCCTGGTTTTTGCTATTGCTTTTGAATCCGCCATATCCTGCCTGTATACATCTACCAGCGAAGGGGACATGTGTATTGATTCCTTGTTATTTACCTTACTGGTGTATTCCAGCATATCATCAACGATTTGATAGGCAGTTCCGAGTTTATTGCCAAAGAGCCTGAATTTAGAAACTGTATCCTCATCCGCTCCTGCAACATAGGCCCCCATCGCTGCCGAGGCAGCAAAAAGTGAAGCAGTCTTCTTTTCAATACAATTGAAATACTCAGCTAGATTGTTGCTATTTCTTTCCAGCAAATCTACATCCATGGCCTCGCCTTCGGCCATTTCCATACCTGCCCTGCCAAATTCTATGCCTACTTCTTTACCGTATGCAGATATTAGTTCAATGGACTTGGATATCAGGTAATCTCCCGCAAGCATTGCTGCAGGGATACCATATACTTCATGGGCGGTCTTAGCTCCCCTTCTCAATATACCCCTGTCCAGCAGGTCATCGTGAATAAGGGATGCAGAGTGGATAAGTTCAATTGACAGAGCAGCATCAAGGGCATTTCCAATTTCACTGCCACATATACGGGATGACAAGAGGAGAACCACAGGACGGGTCTTTTTCCCGCCGGATTGACATATGTGGGCAACTACTTTCTTCATTTTGGAACCGTGGTCAATTTCTTCCACAAAGTCAATTAGTGCTTTGTTTATACTCCGATATTCGTCCCATTTTTCAATATCCATCGATTTGCCCCTTTAATATGACCATAGGTTATTCGGAGTATTTGGAAGGGCAACCCATGACAATTTTTTCTGCTTTAAGATTTCCCTGCCGATCTATTTTTCCTTCAATACTCAGTTCTTTACCTTCCTCAAGATTGGGCGGCAGGTCACCGGTATATTCAACTTCAATGTACTTTTCAGGTTGCTCTATGTCCTGGAGCATGAAAGTTATATTACCGGGTTTTACATCCAGTGTTCCTTGCTTGATGGCTCCCATTGTGTTGATGTCATTCCCTTCAAAATCATCTAGATTTTCCTTAATTTCTGATACCATGTAATAAGTCTGGCCGGTATCTATGCCCCATAAGCCCAGGATAGCAAAGGCAAATATTGTAATAACTGCAAGAATTTGTTTTTGTTTTTTATCCATCACTTTCCCTTCATTCAGGATTTAACCTTTCAAATTCACGAAGAAGCTGTAAACGTTTTCGAATCAGGAATATTGTATATGAAACTATTGCTATGATAACAATCAAAAATGCTGTATTCAGTGAGTCCATATTTCACACCGCAACTCAATTTGCAATTAACTAGATTACCTATCTCTTATATGTGTAATGTGGTCCTGTATTCTATATATTTGATCAATGGTACAATCAGTATACCATTATTTAAATAAATTGAAATGACTGTGATATGACTATGTCAGAAGAACCCACTCCTCCAAGATTAATTGCCTGGGAGTTGACATCCAGATGCAACCTTTCATGTGTGCATTGCAGAGGTGCATCCACCGACAAAGAAGCTACTGGTGAACTGGACACATTCGAGGCAAAAACATTCATTGATCAGGTCGCTTCCCTTGGGTCCCCGATATTAATTCTCAGTGGAGGTGAACCACTTGTTCGCCCTGATGTATATGAACTTGCCCACTATGGCACAAACAAAGGCCTCAGGGTGGTACTTGCCACAAACGGCACCCTCCTTGACAGGAAAACTGTAAGAAAACTCAAAGAAGCGGGAATTAAGAGAGTAAGCATAAGTCTTGATGGGGCAGACTCTGCAACCCATGATGGATTTCGGGGAGTTGAAGGCGCCTTTGACAAAGCCATGGAAGGAATTGATGCCCTGAAGACAGAAGACATGGATTTTCAGATTAATACTACAATAACCAAAAGAAATCTGGGGGAAATCCCACGTATCCTTAAAATGGCTATTTCCCTGAACGCCGAAGCCCTCCATATTTTCCTGCTTGTGCCTACAGGCAGAGGAGAAAACCTTGCAGATGAAGAGATACCTCCGGCAGAGTATGAAAGGATACTGCGCTGGTTCTATGAACAGAAAAAGCATACTTCCCTTGAACTCAAAGCTACCTGTGCGCCCCATTATTTCCGGATAATGCGCCAGTGTGCGGAAAAAGAAGGTATGGAAGTTTCAATCAACACCCATGGTTTTGATGCTGTGAGCAGGGGGTGTCTGGGAGGTACTGCCTTTTGTTTTGTTTCAAGTACCGGGGATGTGCAGCCCTGCGGTTACCTTCCTGCAATAGCCGGCAATATAAGGAACCAATCTTTCGGAAAAATCTGGAACAATTCAACCCTCTTTAACGAACTCAGGGATTTCAGTCTCCTTAAGGGAAAATGCGGCAAGTGTGAATACAAGAATGTGTGCGGCGGGTGCCGTGCCCGGGCATTTGCGGCAACCGGGGATTATCTGGAAGAAGAACCTTATTGTATCTATCATCCGCGCCAAAAATAAAACAGGTTTATAAGTGGGTGAAAAGTCCCATTTTATTTTTGGTAGTCGATGCGGTAATTTATTGCCTTCTGTCGCTGTTTTGATTATATAGTATGTTTTCACCTATGAATCTATAATTTCGGACTGGAGTGCCATATAGAGTACTATTGTTGCAAATATTCAGATAATTTGAAAGAAAACATTATAATCCATGATTACATCTCGTAACCTATTCTATTCTCAAGAATAAATGTGAGTTCCCCATGATCCGGCTTGATGAAATGGACAAAAAGATATTGAATGAGATCCAGCTTGAATTTCCCCTTTCCGTTAATCCCTATGCAGTACTGGCTGAAAGAATAGGTATTCCTGAAGAGGAATTGCTAAAAAGACTGGAGAGACTTAATAATCAGGGTGCTGTACGGCGTGTTGGCCCTATAATAAATACCCGCAAGATCGGGGGAACCAGTACCCTCATAGCCCTGAAAGCCCCGGATTCACAAACCCATGAGATTGGAGAAATCATTAATAAACATCCGGAAGTCTCTCACAACTATTTGCGCCCGGCGGAGTATAATATATGGTTTACCATCTCTGCAGCAAATCGTGAACGCCTTGACACTATAATCAAACAGATTGTAGAGGAAACAGGTTGCCCTATACTTGACCTGCCCACAAAACGTCTTTTCAAGATAGGGGTGAAATTCGATGTCCGATAAACTCGATCCACTTTCGCGCAGAATCCTGGAAGTAACACAGCACGGGATTGAATTTACCCATTCCCCATTCAAAAAAATAGCAGAGGAGACGGGATTACGTGAACAGGAAATTGTAGATCGACTAAAGCAAATGCAAAATCAGGGAATCATACGTCGTTTTGGTGCATCAATAGGCCATCGTACCATCGGCATAACTGCCAATGCCATGTGTATCTGGAATGTACCGGACGAGCGGGTGGAAGACGTAGGCAAAGTGATGTCCGGTTTTAGCGAAGTAACTCATTGTTACGAGCGACCCAGATACCCTGATTGGCCATACAATCTTTTTACAATGGTCCATTCCTACAGTAAAAAAGACTGTGAGGAAATTGCCGGAAAAATTGCAGATGCAACCGGGATATATGATTATCGTCTTTTGTTCAGTGAACATGAGTTCAAGAAAACAGGTGTAAGGCTGTAACTGTAATGTGAGAGGGTCCAAGAATGTATGATCGCCAATATATGCCACTTTTTCTAGATTTATCTTTCCAGAAGATAGTGATTTTCGGAGGGGGTAGTGTAGGACAACGCAAAGCATCACTGTTTTCCAAGTTTGCTCAAGTGACCGTTATCAGTGAAGATTTTTCCGAAGAGATCCTTGCCCTGCACGAATCCAATAAAATCGATATTGTACAAATAAATGTAAATGAAATACCCTCTGATATGATTCGCAGTTATCTGGAAGGGGCGTTTCTGGTCATACCTGCTACCAGCAACCGGGAATTAAACCTGAAAATACACCTGATAGCATCTGATATGGATATATTCGTGAATTCCGTGGATTCTAAAGGGAATGTGATAGTCCCTTCGGTGATAAAACGCGGACCTGTAACGGTAGGTATTTCCACATTGGGCCACAGCCCTGCTCTTTCCAGATATACGCGCATAAAACTCGAACATACTATCACTCCGAATTACGCAGACATGGCACATCTGCAGGATGAATTACGCACTAATCTAAAAGAACGAATTGATAACCAGCCCCTCAGGAAACAAATTCTGTGGGATGTGCTTGAAGATGATAGGATATGGGATGCTTTTGAAGAGTCCTATGAAAAAGCGTATAATATAGCATATGATATAATGTTGGAGCACATTGGGAATCACGCAGACAAAGATTCAAAGGAGCAGCTGGATTAATCACTTGAATAACGGAGGATAACATTGACTGAAATATCTAGCATGGTTATTTCCCATGCAAAGGCAACAGTGGAGGAAATGGAAGATGCCTGGCAGGGTGAAATCGAGGATATACTTTCCCAGCTAAGTTCCCATGAGCTCGTGTACGAATGCGCAGTCCTTAAGACATGCAACCGACTGGAAATGTATGTGGTATCCCCCAGAGGGAGCAGCGTACTTTTCCATTTTGCAAAAAAAATGGGTGTTTCTTCCCGCATTGTCGAATTCTATGACCATGAAGAATCCTTATACCACCTTTTAAGACTCTCCTGTGGCCTTGAATCTATGATAATAGGAGAAGATCAAATCCTGGGACAGATAAAGGATTTGTATACCATCTCCAAAAATGCAGGCACCATGGGCAAAATACTGGAGACCGCGTTTAGCAAGGCAATCCAGGTAGGTAAAAGAGCCCGTACGGAAACCAACATCAACAGAGGTTCTGTATCTATTGCATCTGCTGCAGTGGATCTTGCCGATGAAATGTTAAAAGGCCTGCAGGGACGCAATATACTTGTAATTGGAACCGGTGAGATGGGCACTCTTGTGACCCGGGCATTATCACACAGGGACATGAATGTTGTGTATCTGGCAAACCGCACATATGAAAAGGCAAAAGTACTTGCAGATGAGTTGGGGGGTGAGGCCGTGGATTTCATGAGTCTTGATCGCTATACACAGCAGGCCGATGTCATAATCAGTGCTACATCTGCTCCCCATTATGTCCTGAAGAAAGCAACAGTGGAAAAATCCCTTAAGAACAGGAACGATAATCTTCTGCTGATAGATATCGCCAGCCCCCGGGACATAGATCCCGAAATTGAAAGCCTTCCAGGAGTTATCCTGCGTAACATCGACAACCTGAGGGTAATTAATGAGCGTAACCTCCAGATGAGAATGGAAGAGGCAAAGAAAGTTGAAACTATAATTGATGAAGAATACAAAATGCTCATAAACCAGTACAAAAGACAGAAGGCAGATGCTCTTTTGTCCGAACTTTACAGCCAGATATATACTCTGCGAAAACATGAGATGGATAGGGCTGTGAACCGGTTGGGAGCTTATCACACAATCGGGGATGTGGAATGCAAAGTCCTGGATGACCTGACAAGGGCCATAGCAAATAAGGTCCTGGCAGAGCCTACCAAGGTATTGCGTAATGCAGCTGAATACAATGATGAGGCTTTTCTTGATTCGGCCTGCAAGCTTTTTAACATCAAACCCTATGCTAAAAAAGAAAAGGAAAATTGCAAATAAGGACTTGTGATACCAATGTACCCAAATATTCGAATGCGCAGGCTCAGGAACGGAAAGATAGGCAATCTTATACGTGAAACTTCCCTGGGGGTTGATGACCTCATATATCCGATGTTTGTTGACGAAACCGCAGAATCCATAGTTGAAGTACCTTCCATGGAAGGAGTTCTGAGGTTGCCTCTTTCCGAGGTTGTCAGTGAGGCCAGGAACGTGGCGGACCTGGGTATCAGTTCTTTAATGCTTTTCGGCATTCCTTCACAGAAGGATGAAAAGGGAAGCAGTGCTTACGGGGACAATGATATTGTCCAGCAGGCCACGCGTGCTATCAAGGAAGAACTTGGTGACGACATGGTTGTGATTACCGATGTCTGCATGTGTGAATACACATCCCATGGCCATTGCGGTATTATTGATAATGAAACCCATGATGTGATCAATGATGAGACTCTACCCATTTTGGGCAAGATTGCGGCAAGCCATGCCAGGGCGGGCGCAGATATGGTAGCCCCCTCGGGTATGATGGACGGCATGGTGGGTGCAATCAGGCAATCCCTGGATCAGGAAAATTTCAGTGATGTGCCAATTATGTCCTATGCTGCAAAATACTGTTCCGCATTTTACGGCCCCTTCAGGGATGCTGCTGATTCATGCTATTGTTTCGGTGATCGCTCTACATACCAGATGGACCCTGCAAACTCGGATGAGGCCCTGAGGGAAGTAGAACTGGATATCATGGAAGGTGGCGACATCGTCATGGTAAAACCGGCTCTTCCGTACCTTGATATTATCTATAGGATAAAACAGGAGTTTGGTATGCCAACTGCGGCTTACAGTGTCAGCGGAGAATATTCCATGCTCAAGGCAGCCGCCCAGCAGGGTTGGCTGGATGAGAAAAAGGTCATGTACGAATCCCTGATGTCAATAAAAAGGGCCGGAGCGGACATGATAATTACTTACTTTGCCAAGGAAATGGCACAATTACTGAATGAATAAAATTTACTGATGTGATTACATGGTCAATCTGGAAAAATCAAAAGCAATGTTTGAAAAGGCCAGGGAATATCTCCCTGGTGGTGTTAGCAGTCCGGTACGAGCAATCAAACCCTATCCATTCTACACCGAAAAAGCTTCCGGATGCCGTATTACAGATGTTGACGGTAATGAATACATCGATTACTGCCTCGGTTACGGGCCCAATATGCTGGGTCATGCAAATCCCGTGGTCAAGCAAGCAATAAGTGATCAACTTGAAAAGGGGTGGCTCTATGGAACCCCCACAGAGTCCGAGTTCAAACTGGCCGAAAGGATTGCAGCCGTATATCCAGGCATCGATATGCTTCGTTTTGTATCCACAGGTACCGAGGCCACAATGAGTGCCCTGCGGGCAGCACGTGGTTATACAGGAAAGAACAAATTTGTTAAAATCGAAGGCGGTTTCCACGGTGCTCACGATTCAGTACTTGTCAAAGCTGGCTCAGGTGCTTCCACATTAGGTAAACCCGACTCTCTGGGTGTACCACAGGATTTCACCAAACATACTCTTCAGGCACCCTATAATGATATCGAAGCCATGACAGACCTGCTTGAATCAAGCGATGATATAGCAGCTGTCATCATGGAACCGGTAATGGGTAATGTCGGTCCGGTATTGCCACAGGAAGGTTATCTGGAAGAGATAAGGAAACTTACAAGGGAATATGATACTCTGCTCATATTCGATGAAGTAATAACCGGCTTCAGACTTGCAATGGGCGGTGCACAGGAGTATTATGGTGTGACACCTGACCTGACAACGCTGGGCAAAATTATCGGCGGAGGAATGCCAATAGGGGTTTTCGGGGGCAGAAAAGATATCATCGAAATGATTGCACCTTCGGGTTCGGTATACCAGGCAGGGACTTTTAGCGGTCATCCGGCATCTGTTGCTGCAGGACATGCAGTGCTTGATGTGCTTGAGAAGGAAAATGCTCATGAGAAACTCAATACGATGGGGCAAGATGTACGCAGCAGACTTTCCGAGATGGTCACTGATAAAGGACTGGATTACAGTGTTTCAGGAGTGGGTTCCATGTTCAAGATCTTCTTTGGAGATATGCCAACAAATTATCAGGATGTACTCAAATGTGACAAGGAAGGCTATTTTAATTTCTTCCATAAAATGCTGAACCAGGGAATTTTTATACCCCCTTCCCAGTTTGAGACAAACTTCCTCTCTCTGGCACATACCGAAGATGATCTGGAAGCGACCTTTGAAACTTATGAATCCTGCCTGTAATAGGATGTGTTGATTTGATAATTGGTACAAGGGGAAGTGACCTGGCTCTTGCACAGGCAAAGACCGTTGGTGGCCTCCTGGATAACCGGGGATTCCCCACTACCCGCAAGATTATAAAGACAAGCGGTGATACCTTCACTGACCGCCCCCTCCACGAAGTGGAAGGTGTTGGTGCCTTTGTGAGGGAACTGGATGACCGGATGCTTTCCGGGGAGATCGATATTGCAGTCCATTCGATGAAGGACCTGCCCACTGAAAGACCCGCAGAACTTTCCATCGCAGCAGTTATCGAACGTGATTCTCCTCATGACGTACTTCTCACGAATGATGGTTCAACCCTTGACGAATTGCCCGAGGAAGCGATTGTAGGGACAACATCCATGCGCAGGCGGGCCCAGTTTTTGCGCTACCGTCCGGATCTGAACGTCCAGGACCTGCGAGGTAATATAAATACCCGTGTTAAAAAACTTGAATCCGGTACGTATGACGCAATTATACTGGCAGAAGCGGGTTTACAACGCATGGGCTGGGACATCGAATGTCATAGGCTGGACGCCGATGGTTTCTGTCCCTCAGCCAATCAGGGAACCATTGCCGTGGTTACCCTGGCAGGCAGTGAAGCGGAATTACTCTGCTCCCAGATCGATCATGCCGAATCCCGCATCGCTACAGAGGTCGAGAGACTGGTGATCAGGGATGTGGAAGGCGGATGTATTGTACCGGTTGGTTCATTTGCAGAATTTGTGGACAACGGCAACACGATACATATACGTGCCGAGATCTTATCCCTTGACGGAAAGCGGGATATCCGCCTGGATGAAATGATCCCGGTAGATAATTATCGAGAGCATGCTAAAGAGCTGGGTCAAAAACTTGTTGCTCTGGGCGGAAAAGAGCTGGTAAAAGAAGCCATCTCGCAGTTGTCCCCAAAAAATGATTGATCATTCATGAAGATAGCAGGCATAGAACTCAAAAATCCTACAATCCTGGCTTCAGGCATAATGGGAACCACAGGAGCAGCCCTTGCAAGAATGAGCCGCAACGGTGCCGGTGCAGTGGTAACCAAGTCAATTGGCCCGGTTCCCAAAAAAGGCCATAATAACCCTTCAATGGTGGAGCTGGAATGCGGATACATTAACGCGATGGGACTGCCCAATCCTTCCTACTCGGGTTTCTGTGAGGAAATCGGAATTGCGAAAAGCAAAACGGATGCACCGTTAATTGCCAGCATATTCGGCGGGAACGCTGCAGAATTTACTGAAGTTGCGAAAGGGTTGCTTTCCTCAAAGCCTGATTGCTTTGAACTTAATGTCAGCTGTCCCCATGCTGAAGGTTATGGAGCCTCGGTGGGAACTGATCCTGATCTTGTACATGAAATCACGGCCGCGGTAGTTGATGCTGTGGATGTACCCGTATGGGTGAAACTCACACCCAATGTTACGGATATTACTTCTATTGGCAGGGCAGCAGAATCTGCAGGTGCATCGGCAGTCGTTGCTATCAATACAGTGCGAGGCATGGCCATTGATATCCATTCCGGGTATCCGATACTCGGCAACCGTTTTGGAGGACTATCCGGTCCTGCAATAAAACCGGTGGCTGTAAAATGTGTTTATGACCTGTATGAAGTGCTTGATGTGCCCGTGATAGGAGTGGGAGGTATTACCTGCTGGGAAGACGCAATCGAAATGATGCTGGCTGGCGCAAGTGCTGTTGAGATCGGATCTGCCGTACATGAAGACACTCAAATTTTTGAAAAAATAAGCAAAGGTATTGATACATACCTGCAAAAGTATGGATATTCAAAAGCTGAAGATATAGCAGGCCTATCACACGAGATGATCTGATGCGTCCCATTCATTCAAAAATCACCGAAATCGTCGAAGAGTCACCCAATGTGCGTACTTTTTTCTTTGACACACAATTCGACGAAGCCATTCCCGGCCAATTCGTAATGGTCTGGGTACATGGAACCGATGAGGTCCCTATGACCCTCTCCGGTAAAAATTCCATTACAGTCCAGAAGGTAGGTGATGCCACATCCCGTATGTTCGAACTTGGAATAGGTGACCATATGGGGCTCAGGGGTCCTTTTGGCAGAGGTTTCACCATTCCCAAAAAGGGTGAAAACGTACTTTTCATTGCAGGAGGAGTAGGAGCCGCACCGATTGCTCCCCTTGCAGATATTGTAAAGGCAAGAGGAATTGAAGGCCGCACAATTCTGGGTTCCAGATGCTGTGATGAACTTTTGTTCAGGGAACGCTTTGCCTGTGGCAGGGTGGATATTACCACTGATGACGGTTCCGAAGGCAGGGGCGGTTTTGTGACCGATCAGCTGGCAGATACGAATACCTCTGATTATGACAGGATATATGTGTGTGGCCCGGAGATTATGATGTATAAGGTCTTTGAAATTTTGAAAGCACGCAATGTTCAGGTAAAGTCAGAGTTCAGCCTGCACAGGTATTTCAAATGTGGTATCGGAGTTTGTGGAGCCTGCAGTATGGATCCCGATGGCCTGCGTGTCTGCAGGGACGGCCCTGTATTCAATGGCGGTGAACTTGAAGGATCTGAACTTGGACATTACGAACGTGATTCTTCAGGTTGCAAATGCCATTTTTAATTATCAGGCAGCAATTTTTTGTGCCTTCACCTTTTCATAGAGCAGGTTAAACAGAAAAAGCAATTCCCCTTCCAGAAAAATTATTCTTGAATTGGTCCTGTCTTCTTTTTTGGCAAAAAGGATGGTTAGTTCAAGATCTCTTTGTGCTGCCTGTTTTACCGACATATCAAATGCATCCTTTGTACTTGAAAGGTGTTTTTCGACATTTTCTTCATCAAGATAGGTATTTATCCATCGTACCAGTTCACTCCGATATCTACCCGAAATCGGAATGTTATTCACATACCTGCGTACATGGTTTATTTCTTCTGTGCAGTAAAGATCGTTCATATCCACTCCCCAATAAAGTATTCTTTCCAAACAGTCAAATAAGTTTTCCCGATTGGTTATACTCTGGCAAACCGGCGCTCATTTGCCGGAATTGATAAGAAAAAGGATTTATATTTATACCATATCTTCCTAATTTGTCTGCCAGGATAATGCATCTCCTTATTGTTAGCAAGTGGATAACATGATCGGAAAATTCAAACACGGTACTGAGATATTTGAGGGTAATGTGCAGGATGAAAAGGTAATATCTCCCAGGGGAGATGTTTATAATGTTAATTCACTTGATATACTTGCGCCTTCAAGTCCTTCCAAAATTATCTGTGTGGGGTTAAATTATATTGATCACGCCAAAGAACTGGATATGGACATCCCGGATGAACCAATAATTTTCATGAAACCCCCTTCTTCTGTAATTGGCCATGGTGCAAAAATAATCTATCCTTCCTGCAGCAATCGTGTTGATTATGAAGCAGAACTTGCTGTTGTCATAGGACAGCAATGCCATGGTATTCATGCTGAAAAGGCACAAAATGTCATCGAAGGATACACATGTTTTAATGATGTAACAGCCCGTGATATTCAGCAAAGGGATGGACAGTGGACCAGAGCAAAAAGTTTTGATACTTTTTCCCCGATTGGCCCATTCATAACTCCTGTGGAAGACTTCAATGCTTCTGCAGCAAAGATTAAGTGCAGTGTTAATGGCATGACCAGACAGAATTCATCAACTTCCAGATTGATATTCGATGTTGATTTCCTGATAGAATTCATATCCTCCGTGATGACCCTTGAAAAGGGAGATGTAATTGCCACAGGTACCCCGCCGGGTGTGGGTGAACTTAATTCAGGTGATTGCGTAGACGTAACCATTGAGGGTATAGGCACATTATCCAATGAGGTATCATAATGCTTTTTGATCAAATTTACAGGGAACTTGAATTAACTGAAAGACATCTTATCGTTCTCAGGAAGGTTATTGAGGAAGGCCCAATCGGTATCCTTAAACTTTCGGATGAAACAGAGATGCCAACCCATAAAGTAAGATATTCATTGCGAGTACTTGAGCAGGAACATCTCATCAAGCCTTCATCACACGGAGCAGTTGCCGGTGAGAATACGGAAAAATTCCTTGAAGATTTTGACGGACAAATAGCCGACATCATTGCAAAAGCATCTCATATCCAGCAGATAAGAAATTCAATTTAATATTTGCATAAGTTTTTACTATTATAGAGGTCAGCCAGATGACATTAGAGGATGAAGATATAAAAACGATTGAAAAATTTGCATTGCACAATGCTGTAAAATACAGACAACCCCCCCAGGTTGGCGCTGTCATGGGTCGTGTAATGGGGCAGTGTCCCCACCTGCGCCCCAAAGCCAAAGATGTTACGGCAGAAGTACAAAAAGTTATAGACCAGGTTGCAGAAGGCAACCCGGATGAATGGCAGCAGAGACTTGAGGAAGTCGCACCTGAACTTATTGAAGAACTAAATACAAAGAAGGAACCTGAAAAGGGTCTCAAGCCCCTTGATGTTGCAGAAGGAGAAAAGGTTGTTATGCGATTTGCGCCCAATCCCAACGGGCCCGCTACCCTGGGTAGTGCAAGAGGTATGGTAATCAACTCCGAATATGTCAAAATGTATAGAGGGGATTTCATAATACGTTTTGACGATACCGATCCCCAGACCAAGCGTCCGCTACTTGAAGCCTATGAATGGTACCTGGATGACTGTCACTGGCTGGGTATCGAACCTGACAGGGTGGTAAAGGCCTCAGACAGAATAACCCTTTACTACGAATATGCCCGCAAACTTATCGAAATGGGGCACGCTTATGTCTGTTTCTGTGACGGGACTGATTTCAAGAAGTATAAAGATTCATGTGCTCCATGTCCTGATCGTGACAGGGACCCTGCCAAGAATCTGGAACACTGGCACAAGATGATTGAGGGTGATTACGAAGAAAAATCTGCTGTATTGCGTATCAAGACAGAAATCGATCATAAGGACCCTGCACTGAGGGATTTTGGTGCTTTCAGGATAGTAAAAGCTACACATCCCCGCTCGGAAGTGGGTGATAAATACGTAGTATGGCCCCTTCTTGACTTTGAGGGAGCAATCGAGGACCATGAACTTGGCATGACCCATATTATCCGGGGCAAAGATTTGATGGACAGTGAAAAGCGTCAGAAGTATATCTATGATTACCTGGGTTGGGAATATCCAAAGACCACCCACTGGGGCCGCATTAAAATGCATGAATTCGGTAAATTCAGCACCAGTGCACTCAGGAAATCTATAGAAGAGGGCGAATACACCGGCTGGGATGACCCAAGGCTTCCAACAATCAGGGCTATTCGCAGGCGTGGCATCAAACCAGAGGCCCTGCGTAAATTTATGGTAGACATGGGTGTCGGGGAAACCGATGTGAGTATAAGCATGGATTCCCTTTATTCTGAAAACCGAAAACTTATTGACTCACAGACAAAGCGTTTCTTCTTTGTCCCGGATCCTCAAAAGATTGAGATTATAGACGGAAAACACACTGTTGCCACTCCACCTCTGCATCCTGTGGAAAATATGGGTAACAGGAGTATAGAAGTGGATAATATTGTTTATATTAGTGGTGAGGATGCAAAAGAACTATCTCCCGGATCTCTATTAAGACTCAAGGACCTGTACAACATTGAAATTGTATCAACCCAACCTCTCCGGGCAAAACATATTGGTGATTCAATGGATGAGGTCAGAAAAAAACGCCCACCTATCGTCCAGTGGGTAGCTAAAGACAATCTGGACGTGGAAGTTTTGTCTCCCGAGGGTAGATTCACAGGATTGGGGGAATTACAAATTGCAAATGAGATAGATAAAGTTGTGCAGTTTGAGCGTTTTGGGTTCTGCAGGATAGATGATGTAAAAGAAAAGAAAGTAGTAGCCTATTTCACTCATAAGTGAAAGGCTACTTTTTAATTTTTTAACTTTCAGGCTGCTGCGGAAGCATTAGCCTTTACAGGAAGAACTTCTGTCTTGCGTATTTCTACCCTTCTGATTGGATAGATGGTTTTTGTATTCCTGTAAATATTGGCTGCAAGTTTACCGGTTACGATTTCCTCGACAATGTGTTCAAAGTCAAGTTCTGCAGATCTTTCAAGGACGATTTTACCCATAATTTCCCGGATTGCTCTTATCTGGCTGCTTCTTGCCCTCTTTACAGTAAATGCAATGGGCTTGATACGAAGCTTGCATCCGTCCTTGGTTGTTACCTCAAGGTTATTGTCTATACGGGATGTCTGGCGTTTTACAATGGAACGAAGGTAATCTGTAGTGATCTCGTGACCAATGAAAGCAGTGCTTGCAGTGTCGCCGGTTACGTTGTCGATAGCCAGACGTAGTTTGATGTTCTGTTTTGAGAAGTCATTGGTAATGTCTCCTACAGTGGTTTCGATCGTCCTTCCAACCAGTTTCTCACTATCATCAGTAGTGGTTGTCCCAATAACGGTCCTGCCAATAAATTCAGGAGTCTCAATGTTATACCAGGTTTTGTTCTTCCATTTGTCCAGTTTTCTCTGTACTTTTCTTGCCAATAAATTTCCTCCAGTGTTAGTGTGATATTTCTCTGTCGATGATCAATGTAATTCTATAATATAGGCTATTAGTGGCCTTCTATACTAGACAT
Organism: Methanohalophilus sp. WG1-DM; assembly: GCF_004104135.1. Classification (NCBI taxonomy): domain Archaea; kingdom Methanobacteriati; phylum Methanobacteriota; class Methanomicrobia; order Methanosarcinales; family Methanosarcinaceae; genus Methanohalophilus; species Methanohalophilus sp. WG1-DM. The sequence continues at coordinate 188,355 of NZ_RRBA01000003.1, forward strand.
GTCCATATATAAACAAATCGGTTATCCAGTTTAGAAGAACCTTATTCCTTCAGGCATTTCTCCAAAACGCTTCCGGAATTTTGCCGGCCAGTTTTCCGGATCCAGGCCTTTCTGTGCAAGGAAAGCCGAGGTCCACCTTTCCAGCCCAACACCCGAACATCCGGACCAGAGTTTGTCTCCCGACTGGCTTTTCACATTAAAACCGGAAGGATATTTATCCCCGTTGACACTCACGTTCTGGAACTCAAGCCATTCGCCGTCCTCTCCCCTGTACGGCAGAGGCGCCTCATAGTCTGTAGTACCGGCACTTTGCTCATCCGATACACCTGCAAGTCCCTCCTGTGCCATGAACCATGGTGTGACCCAGGCCTTTCTCCATTCAAGGTCCAGGATTTCATTGAAGATATGCATATAGCGTTCGTGGAGCTCTTCTGAGGCTTTGACTACCTGTTCCTTTGTACCCAGCCAGACAATTTCGATACGATGGAATTCATCAACACGTTCCATGCCGTGGATGCCACCACTTTCATACCTGTGGGATGTCCCGGAGCGGTCAAATACCTTCAGGGGGAACGAGTCTGTTGGTATGGTTTCGCCCTGTAAATACATCCAGAAGGGGGGACACTGGGCATAGCACAGACCACCTATAGGATCGCCGATTTTTTCCTTGATTAGTTCTGTAGGCACTTCTTTTGTAACCTTGTAGTAGTCAGCGACCTCTTCCCAGTATTCCGGATCACGGGTCTTCGGGGGGCATACATAGTAGATTTCGGGGTAGACCCCTTTGGCATGCCCGGATTTTTTCCACACATCCCAGGGAACAAGTTTCGGGAAAATCATTTCCTGGTATCCCAGGGGTTCAAGAAGTTCCTCAAGAACAATCTTTTCAAAAGTGCGGAACAATTTCGTGGACTGGGGACCGTGGATCCATTGTCCTCTGCTGGCCCCTCTTTTAATCCACCCTTTTTCTAGCATTTCCTGGGTAGGATCCTTCTCAAATGGGTGTGCTTTTTTTTCACTCTGCCACAGAAGGTTCCAGTGTTCGGTCTTGCCGCCATAGACCTTTTCTCTTATCTTGTCCTCCATAAGGGTAAGTATTCTGTCAGGAATACGGTTTTCAAGTTCTGCTTCTCCAACATCCAGATTGAGTGTGATGTATTCTCCGTCATAATCCATTGAACTGACATGTGGTATCTTCAGATCTCCGACTGATTTTTCAGAAGCCATTTTTATGACAAACTCATCAACATCAATACCCCGGATGCCCAGATGGTATTCCTTTCCAATTTTGCCAGCAAGAGGTTTACGCAGCCGGATAATTGCATCATGAGATCGGACATACCGGCCGGAGACTATCTCAATGTTTATCCGGTTATCCTTTACATTCCATCTTTTAATTCTTGCTCCTTCCCCTTCTGGTGCTCCTTTGGCGAGTATCTTTGGGGCTTCTCCCTCAAGAAACTCCTGAATGGTATCTACGGCGGGTGCGGGGTCCCCGCTAGTTTTGAAGGCAGCTTTTAATCTGAATTCCAGATCCATTATATTTCCTCGAAATGATTAAATAATGATTAATAAAGTCCTTACAGCGACTCAGTTATTGTTACTAATTATTATAAGTTTTACCTGATGGCACAAACCAGCATGTTGGAAAAAGAATGTACTTACCATAATGCACTGTTTTTTTCTATAAACTCTTGCTGTTCAGACTGGCGACTTTTGGTATAGATGAGGGCTGCAGGATGATAGAATTTCACCACATTTTTCCCATCTATTTCCCTGCATTCACCCCATTGAAGTTGCCTGTTTCCCAAAAAAGCTTCCTCAGCAGTATTTCCGAGCAGAATTATCACATCTGGATCAAGCATTTCGATTTGCCTTTCAAAAAAAGCCCGACAGGCGGCAAGTTCTCCTTTACGTGGCCTACGGTTATCAGGAGGTCTGCATTTGACTGTATTGATCACCGCCCAATCATTCTGCTGAATATCCATATCTTCTATCATATCATCCAGGATTTTGCCGGCCCTGCCACAGAAAGGTATTCCACTTGCATCCTCATTCTTGCCGGGGGCTTCACCTATGAAAAGTACTTTTGGATTTTCCCCCCCCTTCATTATTACTTTGTGGGTTGCAGATTCATGGAGCTGGCATGCAGTACATGAATTTATTTTTCCCTCTAAATCTTTGAATGAATTAATCATTTTTTGCTCCATTGAAATCCAGGTCTTCGGCAATTTTGGCATTCATAAGGAGATCGTCCATAACAGATATCAGGGAAGAAAGTTTTTCTGTCCTCAAAGTTATGGAATTTTCATCGGGGAGGATTTTACTTTCCATGTTCGCAAGATTGTCCGGCCTTAATGACTCAATAATTGTTTTTCCCCTTTGGCCTACAGGCAGTTTAAGAGTGCTTTTAATTTTCATCTGCATTGTTTCCCAGCTGTTTTGCGATAATGGAATCCAGGGCTTTCAGGAACTCTTCCTCACTTCCTGGCGGTATGGCCGCACCGGATGCTATATTATGTCCCCCTCCGCTACCTCCTACTCCGGAAGCTGCCTCTCTTAAGGCAACTGCAAGATCCAGTCCACCGTCAACAAGTTTGCGGGTTCCTCTTCCTGAAATTTTTACAACATCATCAACTTTGTTCAGGGCAATGAAGGGCAGATCAGGGTGTATGTACCTGATGACAATACCTGCAATCATGCCGGTGGCTTCCATGTCTTCTCCCTGAATATATCTGAGATGCTGCAGTTTTTGAATTTTCTTCTCTGCCTTTTTGATTTGCCCCATCAAAACTTGCTGGTATTGTTCCGCAATCTTCCAGCCTTCTTCTGCAGCCTTTTCATCTCGCAGGCAGGCAGTAAGGGCAAGACCCCCACGTTCAAGTTTGCCACAGCAATTGAGGAGGGTTACCATGTCGTAGACATTTGGAATGGTCTCATGATTGAGAATGTAGACTTCACCGATACTGGCATCAATCGCTTCAGGACTGGCTTTTTTTGTCAGTTTAAGTGCCACGGCAGAAGTAAGTTTTTTCATCTGATTTTCATCAAGTTCCTCGACTGGGCCACTGATACCCAGAATATTAAGGAAGTTTGCGATCTTTTCTTTTTCACCTGTTATGTCAAGGTAGGGTTCAGGTGTTCTTTCCAGCACTTCTGCCAGATCACCATCTCCTATCTTTAATCCTTTCCTTATGGAAATAGAGCCACTTTCAATTCCTTCTTTCAGGATCTGGCCATTCTCCCTGTCAAAAAGCTGTTTATCCCCTATGGCACCTGCAATTGCAAGCCCTGCAAGCTCTTTATTTTCGGGATTAAGTTCTGTTGCGACAACATAAGCAGTGGTTGAGGCGCACATATAGTAAGCACCATCTATGTCTGCAAGATGAGGGTTTACCATTATGTGTGCCGTTGTGTCACCCACAGGTGCGTGGTGGTCTATTATAATGGTGTCATTTTTGACTTTTTCAATCAATTCAGGCTGGCCGCTCCCCATGTCGCAGAAAAGTACGAGATCACCATTATCAGTGCTATTGTTAACTGTTTCCACAACATTTTCATCTAGCCGGCTTACAATGCTTACGTGGAAAATTATATCTTCCCTCAGCAGGGCATGGCACATTATAGCTGCTGCGGTAATCCCGTCTGCATCATTATGGGATATGAGTCTTACACGTGAGTATTCACTGATTTTTTCAGATGCCCTTTTTGCACTGGGTCGCAATTTTTCCAAAAACTTTCACCTGCCAGTCCACATATGCTAATTATAGATGGAGTGATTTTGATATTAAAGGATTCATTATGTAGCACACATTTATACTTCTATTGATTTGTGTGGGTTTGCCTTCACATTGCCTTTAATAAATGGCAATTAACCGAAGATACAGCAGGAAAAAACTAAATTAAAAAAGTTGGGGAATTGTACAAATTCCCGTTTACTTAGTAATAAGCATTTCTGCAGTTTCTGGTTTATATTTCCATTCGGCTGGAAGGACTTTGTTTGCCTTATAATATTTAACCAGTCTGCGAATTTTGGATTCGGTAAGCTGAAGAGGACGTTTGTTATGTACATCTTTGTTATTGGCTGCAACATGTTTTCTCAGACCAATAGCTTTTACGATAAGATTGTACAGATCTTCAGGAACACCAGCTGCTACTTCATTCTCTTTCAGGATAGCGGTGAGCTTCTTTCCTGTAGCGAGTTTGACATCAGGAACTCCATAATTATCTCTCAACTTCATTCCGATGACACTGGTGGGGTTGCCTTGTTTCCACAAGTCAAGAACCACCTTTTCGATTTCTTCTGCATCCTGCAAAGACCATGCGGGTACTTCTGTACGAATGGGTTTTGTGGACCCTGCCTGGCCTTTTCTGCGAGTGTGCATTTTTGCCATTATGATTACTCCTTATTATTTTGATTTGAATTTAAAGTGGCGATAAAGTTACAGGTATGAACATTGGGAGATTCCCTGTATTGGCGAAGTGGTGCTAATTAAAGGCACATGGGTTATATATTTTGTGCCATTACGGCTGTATGCATGGAGATTATCAAATATTCACAGTCCACTTTATGTTCTTATGCACCCTTTCACATCTTGCCTTTTTTGAATATACTTCCTCGAATCCTCCATCCTCTATGTTTTTACTTCTCAGGTGCATCTTACCTGCCAGCTCATCGATGAACTGTGAGAAGCCCTCATCCAACATCTTTGCCGAAAATTCAAAGATCCTGGCATCAGGGTTGATGGTCTTAAGAAGTTGCCTGACAGATATCAAATATTCATGATCAGCGATGTCCACCTTGTTCAGGCACAGTATAACGGACTCCTCGATCTGTGTAATTACAAACTTCGAGAGATTGTCGATCTCATATCCAAAGCTGCTGGCATCCACAACATGTACGATAGGATCAAACGACAGGTCAGGGATATTCTATGGGTATAGTCCCAATTAGATATTTTCCGCGATACTCTCATTTACAATCATATCAATTTTTTTATTGCTTTTTTTCTAAGGGCGATCTTGAAAAGTTTTTTTGGAAGCTGCCCTTCTTCAAATTCCTCTACATCAACGATATCATACCCTTGCGAAATGTGCTCCACCTTCTCCCTGCTCAGGAAATGGACAATGAATCCACCCTTTATCTGCCACATGTCCTCTCCCCTGTGAACTCCTGTTCGATATTGAGGATCGCCTGTGTGTCGTGTAGTGAATATGTTCAGACCCCTAGGTTTCAGAACCCTCATGATTTCTTTTGAAATGAATACAAGTTCAGATGTTTTTAGGGGCATACAGTAGAGCATATGAGAAAAACAGGCATCGAAAGACCCATCATCGAAAGGCAGAGATTCCCTGACATTATGCTGCAAGGCTGTTATCGATCCAGATAGTCCCATATCCCGGGACCTCTGATCTATACATTCAATCCCCTGTCTGGAGTAATCAAGAGAATATACCTCGAAACCATTATTTGCAAAGAACAAAGTGTCCCTTCCCTGACCTGCCCCCAGTTCAAGGATTTTTGTTCTACCCTCTTCCTTGAAGAGTTCTGCTGCTTTCATGGCAGGACCACTGCATCTTTCACCGAACATCGAATTGTTCTTTAAAAATACATTTTCCCAATGACACTGCTGCTTATTCAATATTTCTTCGTCCATACATGCTATTTTCTGATTCATGGGACCACTTCTCCAATAAGGTTCAATTCATTTCGAGACAGGATTTGAAGATAGATCGTCCGTATGACCCTGCTCACAAACGAGGACTTATCGATCTCCAGAGGGTTTCCATTTCCTCGATCGGTGTGCTAAGAGGGATCTCACAGCCTGTCGAGAGAATAAAACCCTTTTCTGGAGCACAGTCCATACAACTTTTTACCTCGTGCTCAATATCATCTAAAGAATCCCTGCAGAAAACATTGGGATTGATGTTACCCATAAGGCAGATACCATGTTTTTCAAGTTCCTTAAAACAATATCTTGGGCTGCATCCGGCCTTCTTATGGATCTTTGTACATTCGATACCATACTTCTTGCCCAGAGTGTTAACATCCCCGAAAGCGAAGTTCAGGGCATCTGGTCTTAAAGATGCTTCCATATCATGGAAGGCATGTTCAGCACAATTATGGGAGATTACATAAATGCCATTATTCTGGATATGTGCATAGAGCTGTTTTGTATAAGGGAGCATGAATTCCTCAGCCATATCTGGACTAAAAAGGTCTGCAGTGTTCCCCCCATTCTCAACGAAGATGCCGTCAACCCCTTCTTCAATAAGCCGGTCAGCATACAGGATACAGCTTTGTGTGAGTCTTTCAAGTAACTCATGAACATTCTCTTTTTCAGTGAGCATTTCTATGTAAAGACTGCTGGCTTCAAGTAACTGAGAAGCAAGCATCAAAGGGGAAAGCATGGCACCTGTGATAAAGACCTCGTCCTTGAGCTCCTTTTTGAGTATCCCTACTGAATGTACAACCGTATCGATCCTGTGGGACTTTTCAATATCAAGGGGATTAATCCGATCATATTCACTTGCAGAGCTTAGTGGATACCCGGCTATCGTAGGATACCGGTTATCCTTGATGTTCAGCCGGGTGCCAAGTGCTTCTGCCTCAACAAGCAGACATCCCCAGGGAGACATAACATTGTCATGATGGTACATCTGCCTTGCAAGTATCTGCGCCCTGGCTATTCCCTCTGCAGAATAATAGACGTCGATCATGCTGGCATTCATACACTTCAGGACATTGTTGCCTGCTCCGAACCAGAGATACCCATAGGGCATCCTATCTACATCCTTCATCTCAAGAGCATTAACAAACCGCTCTTTAGATGTCATTTCTTCTGACAATATATCACCCCCGAATCATCTGTATTGATTCTCTATTCCAAAGATCATTCAAACTCTATACGAACATCCCCTGTCTTATGGACCAAAGATTTCGACATCATGCCTGCTTCCAGACAGCACACATGGAGGACAGCACAGGGAACAAGGCATGTAACACTGCATTTTGCTTCCTGGGCCTTTTGCATGACACAGTTGTCCTTTATATCGAACAGGTCCATCATAGGAACTTCCAGATGGGACATCTTCTTGACCTTTTCACAGGGTGTGTCTATATCGATGATGATCTTGTCACCATCCAATTTCCCATTTATTTTATGCGTAAAATCACATACATTCGAATATACAGTTATTTCTGTCATTTGCTTTCCTCCTCACAAATAGAGCAATAGAATTTCATAAAAACTGCTATTATTAATGGCCACAAATTGTTGTAATTGGGTTGTTTGTCTATATTTTTGATGGGATTTTTTACCTTTTTGCAGGATGGGATTTTTTGGCATAGTACTCATCTCTTGCTCGAACAAGTGCCTTTACATTCTCAAAAGGAGTTTTAGGATTTATTCCACTTCCTGGAGAAAGCACATCGATTTCATCTGAAAGACATTTTTTAGTAAGAAACAAATGTTTTTATACACATTTGTCCATACATAGAATTCAGTTATATAGTAAACAGTGTGAAAAATAGCTTGGGACTCCATGCTATTTATTATTTTGCTTTTTACTATTGGTTTTGCAGGAGTGCTTAATTGATTACCATTCCTCTGTTTCTATGAATTACAGGTTTCCCATAAGATAATTTGCAGTATTTACAACTCATGATACTATACTTCTAAATTAATGGAATTAGTATTATTGATACAATACATAATCTGCATTGGCTATCACATATTAGGTGATATCCGTTACCATCCACTTTTGAGAATATGCTCCCTGGCATCTTCAACAGTCAACTGGTGTTGTTCACCTGATTCCATATCCTTCAGGGTAACCTTGCCGGCCTCCATTTCCCTCTTGCCCACTATCACTACATATCGGGCACCAATGTTATTGGCATGAGACAGCTGGCCCTTGAAGTTTCGCTGCATTATATCGAGATATACCGGCACATCCCTACGTAATTCGCGCGCAATCCCTATTGCATCCAGCCGGGTGTCATCTGTTGCCACAAGCACAACTTCCCTTTTTTGCTCAGGTTCAAGTTCGCATATCTCCATTATACGATCAAAACCAAGTCCAAATCCGGTTGAAGGAACATCTCCTCCCCCGAAAAGCTGTATCAACTGGTAGGAGCCACCCCCACATATCTGGTTCTGGGCACCAAGATTGCTGGCATATATCTCAAAAACCATACCAGTGTAATAATCAAGGCCCCTGGCAATACCAAAGTCCACAGAATATTTCACATTATAGGCATCCAGGATTTGTGTCAGTTCTTCAAAAATCTGGAGTTCTTCAATATCCCCTACAATTTGCCTTGCCTTTTCTATTGCATCGTCTCCGGTGATACTGACAAGTTCAAACAGCTCATTGCGAAGCTCTATTGATGCATTGATTTGTTCAAGATAATTATCAAGTCCGGTATCGTCCTTTTTATCCACAAATCTCATTATTTTTGTCTGCTGTTCTGCCTCGAGTTCTTTTAGAATATGACGGATAATCCCCAGATGTCCTACATGCAGGTCTCCCTTGATCCCTACAGATTCGATCATTTCTTCTGCAAGAGCTATTACTTCGGCATCAGCGTCAGGACGGCTGCTGCCAATAGTCTCAACCCCAAATTGCCAGAATTCCCTGAAACGTCCCTTTTGGGGCCTCTCATAACGGAAGCAATTTTCGAAATAGAAAAGTTTTAGCGGACGGGGGGTTGCCTGCATTTCGTTCACATACATACGCATGACAGGTGCCGTAAGTTCCGGACGCAGGGCAAGCTCCCTGCCACCCTTATCAAAAAAATTGTAAATCTCCCCTGTGACTCCTTCTCCGGATTTGAGGGTGAATAGTTCGAGATTTTCAAAAGTGGGAGTGATTATTTCGTGATATCCCCATCTGGAAACTACGTCTCTCATCCTGTTTTCAACAAAACGTCTCAATCGCGTATTCTCAGGAAGGAAATCTCTTGTTCCTCTTGGTCTGCTGATTTTCATCGTATCTAACCTGATATGAATTAATGATTGTAATTGAAGATTCAGTAGGTTACATCATTGTTAAATATATTTTTTGTTTTGATGCCTGAATCACAGATTGTTAATTTCAAATAAGAATAAATCAATCTATATTACATGAGGATATGGGATTTACCACCATCCGACCTTTGCAGACAGCATCTGCTTGGAGAACACAGGGAATTGCATGCTCTCTGGTCCATTATCACTAAAAATAAAAAGGTTTATTCCAATCATCCTGAAACTCTTCGCTGGAAAGGTAAATTACACGCCCTCTACCTGCGCCATGAAAATATTGTTAGTGAAATGAAGAAGCGGGAGTATAACCACCACAGTCCCCTTGAACCTACCCTTGCGACAGGGGGATCCAGGCAGGACACTCTTATAACATCCATCGATGAGCAAAAAGACGCTCTCAGGAAAAAAGGTTGTAACTGCAAAATTTAAATAGGATATATCCAGCGTTAATTTTATAATTATTAATACATATGCATACAGGATTATGTCCCCAATGACCCGTGAACAGATTATTTATGGTAACATCCTCTATGGGGATGATCTGTCTTTGGTGAAAGGTTATGTATGTATCCGGGATGGTATAATACATGAAGTATGTGAGGAGCAGACATCTTCTGAAAATATTATTGCTCCCTGTTTTACCAACTGTCACACCCATATAGGGGACTCGGTTTGTAAAGACCCCTGCATAGGCCTGCCTGAGGATTTTGTGATACAAAGGGACCTGAACAGTCTGGTCAGGCCACCGGATGGCTTAAAACACCGCATTCTTGCAAAAACTTCTGACAGGGAACTTATAGAATACATGAAATTTTCCATCAGGGACATGCTTGCCACAGGAACCACCAGTTTTGCAGATTTCCGGGAGGGAGGAAACAGGGGCGTGCTGGCACTGAAAGATGCATTAAAAGATATGGATATTGATTCCAGGATATTTGCAAGACCCGACAGCAGGGAGTTCAATATGCCTGTGCAGGAGGGGGTATCCCTACTTCTTTCCCAGGCCGATGGTATAGGTATGAGCGGTGCACATGATGTGGATTTGAATCTACTGGCACAGATTGCAGATACCTGTCACAAATCCAGAAGTCCTTTTTGCATACATGCCGGTGAAAAATCCCACCACGATATTAAAGATGCCCTATCCCTGCAGCCTGATATGCTTGTCCATCTGACACAGGCAGTACAGTCAGACCTCAAAAACGTTGCCGATGCATCGATTCCGGTAGTTGTCTGTCCCAGGTCCAATTTCCTTACAGGAGTGGGGATGGCACCTGTTGCTGAAATGTTGAAAGCCGGTATAAATGTGGGCGTAGGTACTGACAATGTTATGCTGAATTCTGTAAATATGTTCTCTGAGATGGAGTTCCTTTCAAAGGTTTATGGACTTGAGGATAGACAAGTATTTAAAATGTGCACACTTAATGGGGCATCAATATTGGAGATGGAGGGAAAGGGCCCTCTACGGGAAGGATATAAGGCAAACCTGATGGTATTGGATGGCACGTCAAATAATCTTAAAGGAATACAGGATGTATTAAGTGGTCTTGTTCGTCGGGCAAGACCGGACGATATCTTATCAATAATCCATTAATCTATTCATTTATTCGAGAGATCAAATATGGCAAGTGAAATCTACAAAAAAATACTGATCGCTACCGATGGTTCCACAGAGAACAAAAAAGCGATCTCTTATGGAATTGAACTGGCAAAACTCAGTGGGGCCAGAGTATACGTGACATATGTTGTGGATACCGCATCATTTGATTCCATTCCCATGGATGGCGGATGGGAAATGATGTATGAACTTCTTGAAAAGGAAGGAAAGGAAATAACCGATAAAGTGATAGCTGACACCGGCGAGAATATTGAAATAGAATCAAAATTGCTTGAAGGTCATCCGGGTCACGAGATAATTGATTTTGCTGAAAACAATGGAATTGACCTTATAGTCATGGGTACCCATGGTAAAAGTGGACTTGACAGATTCCTTCTTGGAAGCGTTGCAGAAAAGGTCACCCGTAACTCACATGTCCCCGTTATGGTAGTAAGGGGAAATGAAGAGGAATAAAAAAACTATTGAAAATTTTATTGAGGTTCCTAGAAAATGCCAAAAAAAACCCTTATTAAGGATATCATGGTGACTGATGTCGCCGCAGCCACTCTGCCCGGTTCACGCGATGAGGTTCTGAGTATCCTGAAAGATAAAAAAGTATCCGGTGTACCGGTGCTCAAAGACAATCGGGTTGTTGGTATCGTAAGTAGAAGCAATCTTCTGAGTAATCCTGAAGAAGAACAGATTGCTTTGCTCATGACACGTAATCCTATAAAGATCAAACCTGAAGATAACATCAAAAAAGCCGCGCAATACCTGATGGAATATGGTTTCAGAAGGTTGCCGGTTGTGGATGATGACGATAAGCTTGAAGGTATGATAACAGTTGCCGATATTGTTGCAAGTATGGCCTCCCTGCAACTCGATGACCCAATAAGTAAATATCTGGGCAGGAAAGGTATTGGTCCGGTATGGTCTGAAACACCTTTGCCCTTAGTTGCCAGGAACATGGAACTTGCACATATAAAAGCAGTTCCAGTACTTGATTCTGAACTTGATCTTGTAGGTATAATATCTGACCGTGACATCATCAGTGCAAGTGTCATAGAAGATTCTCTTGAAATGTCTGATATGTCTGCTGGTTCTGGCGATGACGAATGGACCTGGGAATCCATGCGCGATACTCTCAGCATATATTATAGCGTATCCAGAATAAAAGTTCCGGACGTGCCTGTAAAAGAAGTGATGGTTACCGATCTGATCAAGGCATCCAGCAATATGAGTGTTAGTGAATGTGCTCTCAAGATGAAAAGAAACAGGGTAGATCAGGTTCCTGTAGTGGATGCAAACGGTGCATTCATTGGCCTGCTGAGAGACCGTTACCTCATGAAAGCACTTATTGATAGCTGATCTTATAATTGAAACTGAAGGGATTTCATGCCCACTCCCTTTACATTTATAAATTCTGCAATGTCCATTGACGGGAAAATATCCACCCGACAGCGGCGTCAGGTAAGGATATCAGGGGATGTGGATTTTGAAAGAATGGACGAATTACGAGCAAGTTCTGATGCAGTAATGGTAGGAATTGGAACTGTTCTTGCTGATGATCCCAGCCTTACTGTCAAATCCGATGAAAAGCGGGCTAAAAGGCTTGCAAATGGACTTGATGAAAATCCCGTACGAATCGTGGTGGACAGCAAGGCACGTATTCCAACAGATGCTGATATATTCAGGAAGGGTGCTGGTAAAAGAATAATTGCAGTTTCTGAAAGTGCAGCTTTTGACAGGGTCGAATCACTGAGAAAAAAGGCTATGGTCATAATGATTGGCGGAGATCAGGTGGATCTTCCTGAATTGTTATCCATACTTGATGAAATGGGCATACACCGGCTTATGGTTGAAGGTGGCGCCAGCCTTAACTGGGGACTTGTAAAAAACGGGCTTGTGGACGAAATATATTCCTTTATAGGAAATCTCATAATAGGAGGGGCAACCGCTCCTACTCTTATTGACGGTGATGGGTTTGGTGAAGCCGACATGCCGGTATGTTCTCTTATAGGTGCTGAAAAGATGGAGGAAGGAGTACTGTTGAAGTGGAAACTTAAAAATGCCTGATTTTTTACATCCGGGTTTTGTATATATTTGGGGATACCATGCATAATACTTATATTTTAATATACCACTCTTTTAGTGGATGATAGCGGGTAACAGAATTACGTACGGATTTGTGCTGATTGTGATGCTATTGGCATTTGTGACTACCGGCTGTACAGCTCCCGAAGTTAACCAGCAACAGGAAACCATTGTACAGGAGTCGAACATTAAGGATATCGAGCAACTGAACACCTTATTGGAAAAGGAACCTGTGCTCATCAAATTCGGTTCACCTACCTGCGCCCCCTGTAGGGACCAGGATTTCATTCTGGATATTATTGCAGATGATTATAAGGGAAAGGCCTCTGTGATCATGGTGAACATTAATGAAGAGCCTCGTGTAGCCTCTTTCTTCGAAGTGTATTCAATACCCGACATGAGTGTCATTGCAGGAATTAAGGATGACAGGTATCTGTTCATGGGACCTGAGGGCAATGTTTCTTTTGACCGGAGATCCACACGTTATGTGGGGCTGACAGACGACAATACCCTCCGGCAGGCACTGGACAATGCTATCGCCTACAGGCAGAATAATACATCATGATATAAAGGCGGGATACAAATGGTTGCCGACACCATAACTCCCATTGCGATCTTTGTTGCAGGTATTGCTAGCATTGCTTCTCCCTGCGTATTTCCCCTGCTGCCTGCCCTATTCGCCTCCTCAACAGGCCGGGGTCGTTTCAGGCCCCTTTCCATTGTTTTGGGATTATGCATATCCTTTGTATCGATGGGAATTGTAACTTCTGCATTTGGTTATGCTCTGCACGACTACCTGGCCTACCTTAACATCCTGGCTGCTGCTGTCATTATAGGTTTTGGTATCGTTATGGTCAGCAATGTGGAAATATTCAATATCTTTTCAAAAGTTCCCGTACCTGCCAGCGCAAATCGGGGATTAAGCGGCGGATTGCTCCTGGGCCTGTCTCTTGGGGTTGTGTGGCTTCCCTGTATCGGCCCGATTCTCGGCGCAGTGCTCACCAGGATAGCTGTTGAAGGGAATATATACTACGGAGCAGCGATGCTTTCCATTTATTCCCTGGGCTTTGCGATACCGATGTTATTGGTTGCCTATTCCGCCCATTTTACGGGTAATTATGGCAATGTTGCAAAATATCAGAATTATATAAAAAAAGGAGCTGGATTGGTGCTGATTATCGCAGGTATCTGGATGCTCAGCATCAACCCTTTTGTGACCTTCTGATCAGTCACAGGTTTCTTCATCTCTTTTGATCGCCACAATTTCATTGACACAGGCTACAGCTATAGGTGTCCCGCCCCGCGTACCTACACAGGTTATTGAAGGAATGTCCCGTTTGCGAACCTCCTCCTTGGATTCAGCGGAATTGACAAATCCTACAGGCGTTCCAATCACAAGAGCGGGTTTTATCCCATGGTCAATCATCCGGCATACTGCAAATGCAGCGGAAGGGGCGTTTCCTATGGCTACAATTGCTCCTTCAAGCCTGTCACGGCAATTCAAAAATCCGGCTGCTGTTCTTGTAATACCATATTTGTGAGCAATTTCTGCATCCTTATCCTCATCAAGGACACAGATTACCGGGCAATCATGCCCCTTTTTGGTAATACCGGCTTTAACCATATTGATGTCGACAAAAATGGGAGCACCGTTTTTGATAGCTTCTACTCCTGCTTTTATTGGGTCATTCGTAAAGCGCATTATTTCGGCAACTTCAGGATCGCCTGTGGATATCATGCATCTCTGCCTGACACGTCCCTGAGGAGAATCATCTCCAACCAGTTTGCTGGCAATACGCCTGCTGGTCATGTAAATGGCTTTTGCTTCTTCTGTCTGGGCGCCCATATCCCTGCACATTTCCACGAGTTCAGGTTCTGCTTCCATTGTGATTTCCACAAGTTTGTCGAGTTCCAGACTGTTTTGTTCTTCAGTAGTCATATTTTCTCTGATACCCCCTGGGGGTTATTATCTTTTCCATGCCCTTTTTGCCCCATATACGGGATTCAGGGGTTGTGACCAATATCATGGTCCTCATATCCACCCAGTCGTCATAATCCAGCACCTTGCCAAGGGTTGTTACCTTCATTTCCTGGGAATCCCCTCGCAGTGCATTCTTCACAAGGCCCACAGGAGATGATCCATCCCTTGTTTTTTGTATTATTTCAATGGCCCGCCGGAAGTTGGAATTACGTTGTCTGCTCTTCGGGTTGTAGAGAGATATGATAAAATCCGCCTCTGAAGCAGCCCTGAGCCTTTTTTCTATACGTTCCCATGGAGTTAACAGGTCACTGAGGCTTATCACTGCAAAATCATTGACAATAGGTGCACCCAGTACGCTTGCTCCTGCTGTGATGGCGGTAACGCCAGGCAGGACTTCGATATCCACATCCAGTTCATAATGTTCGGCAACTTCCAGCACAAGACCGGCCATGCCATATACATTGGCATCCCCACCACTTACCATTGAGACAACATTGTTCTCTGCAAGTTCCACTGCCTTTTTGGCACGGTCAACTTCCTTTCCCATATGACTCCTGATAATTTCCTGGTCATTGAGGAGTTCCTTGACCTGATCAAGATATGTGCCATTACCAATTATGTAGTCAGAATTCAGGATGGCATCCCTGGATGCAATGGTAAGTTGTTCCACCGAACCGGGCCCAATCCCGATTACATAGAGTTTTCCTTTTTTATCATTCTGCGATTGCAATTGTTATCCTTCCATATACTTTCTTTTTCATTATCAGATTCTTGTTAGTAGAAAGTGCAAGTGCACAGGGTTCTGCCACACCTTTAAGTCCAAATCTTGATGCCCTTGATATAGAAGGTACATCTATTTCGTTAATCCTGGAGTGGGACAGGAAGTGAATTGGCACACCTATAGTTTCAGCTGCACTTTTAAGTCCCTGTTCATCTTTTTTAAGTTCGGCTGAGGCCAGTGCTTCGATATCTTCCTTTCTGGTATTTGTTGTTTCCAGTGCCTGTGCGATGGCTTCGAGGACTTCTTCCTTGTGGATTCCCCTGCGTGCACCGATTCCTATAATCATGTGTCTTCCTGTTCACTTTTAAGTACGGACACATCATTGTCCACGATCACAATTTTTGGTCCCTTTATTTTCAAAACCTCGACATCCTGCTCCAGCAGTGCACAATTCACATCCTTTGTGGATTCCTTGTTCACTATGTCGCATCCCATTTTTTTGGCAATACCCTCGACAGAGTTGCGATTATGGACTTCAGTTGCCGTTGTTATCACGGGTGTCGCACCAATTTCAGCAATCTTTCGGACCAGTTCATTGCCTCCATGGTGCCCACCCAGGACAGGGATTGCAAAATTGAGATTCGAATCCACCACAACAACCGCCGGATCTGTCCACTTATCTTTAATGAGAGGAGCGATGTCCCGGACAACTATACCTGTAGCAAACACAGCAATTATCCGGTCATATTTTTCAAAGGCTTCCTTGAAAATATCCTTGCTATAGATAAGCAGGTCTGCTCCCACATGTTCTGCTATTTGGCGGGCCACATCCATATTACGATTGAAAGTTATTACAGCGGTGGCTGGTGTACTCCGTATAGGTGTGACCTCCTGTAATTTTTCGGATCCACCACACCTCCGATAATAATCATGGCAGAGCGCTGGATTCCTTCTTTTTTGACCTTTTGGGCAATTGTTTCCACGTTTCCGTAGATTACCTGTTCATCATCCCAGGATGCATGGTAAATTACAGCAACCGGAGTGTCTGAAGGACATTCCAGTTTTTCCATGATCTGTTCAATCTTCTGGGTCCCCAAAAAGATTGCCATCGTTTCACCATGTCTGGAAAGGGCAGGAATTTTATCTTCCCCAAGTGTTTTGCCTGCGGGACGGGTTATTATAAGGGAATCGGAAACACCGTTTAATGTCAGCTGGGTGTTAAGAGATGAAGCAACTGCAAAAACAGAGGATACTCCGGGTACCCTTTCGACTTCAATATCGTATTTTTTCAATTCTTCCATCTGTTCGATGATAGAACCATAAAGGGATGGATCTCCACTGTGAAGCCGGACAACTTTCTTGCCTTCATTAAGTGCATCCACCATCACTTTGGTAGTCTCTTCAAGGGTCATTCCATAGCTGTCTATCTTTTTGCCTTTTGAATATTCGAGCACTTCAGGATTTACCAGTGAACCGGTATATACCACAATATCGGCCTCTTCCAGTTTTTCCTTACCAAGTACGGTGATCAATTTGGCGTTTCCCGGACCAGCACCGACAAAAGCGATTTTGTCATCCATTTATTTACCCCCTTTTTCTGCATAGAGAATACTGAAGTAATTACCTTTCCCGGGAATGTTCTCCTTGCCCTTTATAATCCTTTCCCGATCCAGGAACAGCCTTTCAGCAAATATGAAATTATCATATCCTTCTTCTGCCAGATTACGGATTATGTCCTGTGTATGTTTTGCCTTCAGTACAATCTTTGATTTTTTGTCAGAACCATCCGATACTTCAAAAGAGGAATCGATTTCTGAATCGGTACGTGAGGCAAAAGAAGTAATTGAACTGATACCAGGCACTGTTGCAGTTTCAACGTCCGGATAGTATTTACGCATGACTCTCTTTAAATGTGTAAATGTTGAGAAAAAGTTAGGATCGCCGATCAGACCGAATACAACAGTTCCATTTCTTGCTTCATTGGCAATGATGTCAGCATTCTTTTTCCATATTTCATTTAGCACATCATAATCACGCAACATCGGAAAATCCAGTATTTCCGAATCAGTATATGGTTTAACCAGTTCCTCTGCCATTTTGCCAGGCACGTACACCTTGTCACTGTCCTTAAGGACGTTTACAGCTTTAAGCGTGAGAAGATCCGGGTCACCCGGTCCAAGTCCTACTCCTATCAACATTTTTTATCACCTTGAATGTTACTGTATTTTCCGGATATCATATACACGGGATTTTCTGGTTTAAACATGGTTTCCCCGGTAATTGGATATCCTCTTGATATTGATATATTAGTAATAGTGTCAAAAATTCCAAGTTCTTTCATTTGGTTTATTACAGAAACCACAGTTTCAATCCTTACTGCATTGACGATGATGCTTCCTGCTTCATGTTTTACAAGAGATTTGAGAATAGCACCAATATTCTTTGTACCGCCTACAAAGGCACAATCAATTTTTTTTTCGGGAGGAAGTTGTTCAAGAACTTCTGATGACTCACCGTGTATGAGCTTTACACAATCGAGTCCGAAATTCTTGAAATTCTTTTCTGCAACTTCAATGGCTTCCTGACGCGCATCAATGGCAGTGAATTTTATATTCCTTGCCAACTTTGATGCAGCAATGGAAACTGCACCTGTACCACATCCTATATCATAAAAGGTGCACCCTTCACTCAAGTCAAGTTTAGATAATGATACAGCTATTATTTCGGGTTTCGTAGGCCCGCCGCTTATATGTAGTAGCTCAGACATTGTTTTCCCAAGTAAAGTTTATTGGAATTGATTGGATATTGTACCTATACAATATCACTAGCTACATAAAAGGTTGTTGTAAATGGAAGGAGATGGTATTCCCAAAAGTGTACTTGTTCTGGGTACAGCGTCGCATGTAGGCAAAAGTGCGATAGTCACCGGGCTTTGCAGGATATTTTCCCGCAAATACACGGTTGCCCCGTTTAAGGCGCAGAACATGAGCCTGAATTCGTGGATCACAACGGATGGCAAGGAAATAGGAATCGCACAGGCAATACAGGCAATGGCTGCAGGTGTTGAACCCACAGCTGAGATGAACCCCGTGCTTCTGAAACCAAAAGGTGACAGGGTTTCACAGGTCATACTTATGGGCAAACCTTATGCCGACAAAAGTGCAGGTGCCTACTACGATTCAATAGAAGAAACTCATGGTGTACTTCGCCAGGCACTTGAAACACTGGGGAACGATTATGAAGTAATCGTTATGGAAGGTGCAGGCGGAGCGGCTGAAATAAATCTTTATGAAAGGGATATTGTAAACCTGGGTACTGCAAGGATTACCAATGCGCCAATAATACTTGTCGGGGACATCGAAAGAGGGGGGGTATTTGCAAGTCTTTATGGTACTATCCAGCTTCTGCCTGAAGATGTCAGGCAAAATGTCAGGGGAATGATAATTAATAAATTCAGGGGAGACCCCGCCATACTCCAGGCTGGTGTGGATGAGCTGGAACAGATTACCGGCATTCCTGTACTGGGTGTCATGCCCTATTCAAAACTTGGAATCCCTTCCGAGGATTCGGTGTCCATCGGGGACAAGTCATCTCCATCAGGAATGTATGATGTCGATGTGGCTGTAATCCGGCTTCCCAGAATTTCCAATTTTACAGATTTTGAACCCCTGGAACGCCTTGTAAATATACGCTATGTGAATCTGGATGATAAATTAGGCACGCCTGATGCCGTGATTATTCCCGGTACTAAGAACACCATAAGTGATTTGCAGGATTTGTTTGATAGTGGCATGGCTGAAAAGATCCAATCCCTGTACAGGAAGGTACCTATCCTGGGCATTTGTGGTGGCTACCAGATGCTGGGTAAACAAATCGAAGATGCGGCAATTGAGGGTGAAGCAGATGCTACCTATGAAGGACTTGGCCTGCTGGATATTCATACCATATTTGATGCATATAAGAAAAAAACCGTTCAGGTGACAAAGAAAGTAAACAGGGCAAGTCCTCTTTTTGATTCAATAGAAGGCGAAAACATCTGCGGTTATGAAATTCACATGGGAGATACTGGTTCAAATACTCCGGTATTTGGTGACGATGGTTGCGTTGATGAAAGCGGAATGGTAGTGGGAACCTATCTACATGGTTTGTTTTCCAATGCCAACATAAGGAAAGCCTTTGTTTCCTATCTTCTGGAGAAAAAGGGAATCGAGTACAATGAAGAAGATCTCGAAGATGACCCTTACGAAGAATTGGCACAGATAATGGAAGAATACCTGGATATCGGGACAATATATTCTATTCTGGGCCTGAAAGAGAATTGAAGGTGGATATACAAAGGACGCTTTTGGTTTGCCATATTCTTTTTTTTTTGGATTTGTCTATGAAAAGCGGCTGCTATATCCAAAATTATCCAATATGAAATTATTAAATAGATTAAATGCCACTGTCTTCCAGAAAGAGAGTGAGATCGGATGGATATACTCGATATATATGAGGATGTAAAAAAGGATGTGCAGGCTATCTACAGGTCAAGGTTGCAGGCACAGATGCTTTTGTCACTCTATGATGAAGACAACAACACACTGGCTAAACTACGTGAAGTGACAGGAAGTACTTCGCAGGCCCTGCTGCCAAAGATAAGAATTCTTGAATCCAATAAGTTGATAGAAAGTGTAGAACATGAATACAGGCTAACACCCCTGGGTAAAATTGTAGCCTCCAGAGTTGCAGATTCTGTCATGACCATGGGTACTGTATTGGAACATAAAGAATTCTGGAAGTCCCATTATATGGAGGCTATACCACAACCCTTACTCGAATCCATAGGTAGTCTTTATGATTCGAAGATTGTCAGTGATACTAATGTGGAAATTTTCAATGTGTACCACCACTTTCTGGATATGATCAAAAAAGCAGATCATATATATGGAATAACTGCAATTATGAGTTCAGGACATGCTGATATTCTTGGAGAAAAGATACAGGAAGGCATCCCCGTAAAATTAATAGTCACAAAAAGTGTAGTTGAGGAATTAAGACAACAACCCTACATTGAGCAAATTCACCAGCTTCAGAAATTGCCCAATTTTCAGGTATTTATGGTCGATAACGATATAAATCTCGGTTTTACTGTCACTGATAAATGTCTTTCTCTAGGTTTGTACAAGAGTGATGGAGTTACATATGATACTACAACAGACCTTTTCAGTTATGATGAAAATGCCATCAAATGGGGTGAAAATTTGTTTGAGTACTATCTGCACGATGCAGTTGAATTGGATTTGATCTAACTGTATTAACTTTGTAGTATAGACCTGTTGGCAGGATCCCTGCATTCAGCTTTTTTTTTAAGCAGAGTCTCCTGTACCTTTGTTTCAAGTTCACAGGGATGGATTGGTTTTTTCAGGTACTCATCTGCCCCGGCCTGTAGTCCTTTTTTAATATCAGAACTATCAGAAAGAGCTGAATACATAAAAACCGGAATGTTTTGAGTAGAGGAATTCTGCTTAATCTCCCTGCATAGCTCATAACCATTCATCTGAGGCATCATAACGTCAAGTATAATTAGATCAGGATGTTCAGTTTTTGCTATCTCAAGTCCCTCTAATGGAGAAAGAGATGACATTGTCTTGAAATTTTCAAGAAAAATTTCCAGCAATTCGATTATATCGGGTTCGTCATCGATTATCAAAATTCTGGGATCTTCTTTTAGCATGTTTTCTACACACCTGTCGTTTTTGAAGGGACCTCCGGAAGTTTACATAATGTAAATCTCCCGGATGAACTTTGACCTGTAATATACAATATAAGCTGAGAAGTATACATATATTATTATGAATAAGATTAACCAAATCGATGAATATTAAGAACCGCAACTAACGTTTACCTCTATTATAAACATTGCATGCATGAGTGAATATAAATCTCTTGCATACAGGGTGAATCTAGATGGTACAGTTGTCAAAAGAATTCTTGATTTCCTTACCTACAGTTCGATTTATCTTTCAATAGCCGGAGCTGTAATGGCATATATGGCCTGTCAGTTACAGGGTCTTGCCCTATCCTGGCAGACGATGGCTATAATGTTTTTTGTCACATATTCTGTCTATAATATTGATCGTA
Organism: Methanohalophilus sp. WG1-DM; assembly: GCF_004104135.1. Classification (NCBI taxonomy): domain Archaea; kingdom Methanobacteriati; phylum Methanobacteriota; class Methanomicrobia; order Methanosarcinales; family Methanosarcinaceae; genus Methanohalophilus; species Methanohalophilus sp. WG1-DM. Next base: position 209,900 of record NZ_RRBA01000003.1, read on the forward strand.
AAGCAGACGAGGATGAAGATTCCATAAACCACTCACAACGTTATTCTTTTACCAAGAAATATGAAAAGTTCTTGTTCCTATCTTCAATTCTTGCTTATATTTTTGCTTTCCTGCTTGCTTACCCCTACGGATTAAAAGCTCTTCTTGTTACTGCCATACCTCTTGTCAGTGGCTTACTGTACAGTTTTGCATGGCTTCCTTCAGGTTTTCGTTATCGTCGTCTCAAGGAAATACCATCTGTAAAAAATCTGGTAATCGCAACGGCATGGGCATCAACTCCTGCCTTTCTCCCTTCACTGGTATATGGTCAGGCAATGGGAGATCTGGTACTTGTAACGTTTATTTACTTTTTCTCTCTTGTATTTGTCAATACTGTAATTTTTGATATAAGAGACATCGAAGGTGACAGTATTTCAGGAGTTGACACCATACCAGTATTGCTTGGTGCAGAAAAAACCCGCATATTATTAATCTGCCTGACGCTTCTAGCAGGTTATTTCATGATAAACACCGGTATACAACAATTGGGAATTGCATCTTTGTTAGTACTGGCAGCAGGAGTTATTTATGCACTCTGCTATGTTATTTTCTTTGGGAGAATCGCAGGAAATAATTCCCTGTGCGACTTAATGGCAGATGGCCAGTTTATAATACTGGGAGGACTGCTGATAGTTGCAACAGGCATGGGTGTAGCCGCTTAAATGTCATTTTGCCGGGGAAGGGTGAACTTGAAGGTGGACCCCCTTCCGGCTTCACTTTCAACCCATATCTGACCACCGTGCATCTCTACAATATTCCTTACCAGAGCTAATCCCAAACCTGTACCCTGATATTGCCGATTGGAATCTGAATCAAGTTGTCTGAAGGATTCGAAAATTTTGTCCTGTTCTTCGGGAGGAATACCAATCCCACTATCAGATACACTAATAGTGATATCTTCATCCCCGTAATCAATGTCAATTGCAATCTTTCCTTTTTCAGGTGTAAACTTGATTGCATTGCTAAATAAATTATACAGCACCTGCTTGATCTTCAGCTTGTCCGCATAAACAGGATATTCCTGATTGGTATCTACATCCAAAATTAGTTGTTTCTTTTTGACCAGAGGTTCCAGTGTGTTTTTCAATTCGGAAATTATTTCTTCGAGTTCGAATTGTTCAGGTTCTAATTCCATTTTCCCAGCTTCAATTTTGGAAATATCCAGTATATCATTGATAATTCCGAGGAGATGTCTTCCACTGGTGTTTATATTATGAGCATATTTTTTTTGCTTTTCATTTAGTTTTCCAAATCCCTCCTCCAACCCCTCCTCCAACAGCACATCTGAGAAACCGATTATAGAGTTTAGGGGTGTGCGCAATTCATGGCTCATATTAGCCAGAAACTGGCTTTTGGTCTGGTTTGCCTCCTCTGCCATCATTTTTGCTTCTATAATTGCTTTTTCAGCTTCCTTCTTTTCAGTGATGTCAAGAATGATTCCCTGCAGATATTTTATGTTACCTTTTGCATCTCTATTAATGAGTGTCCTTTCATCAACCCATTTGATTTGCCCGGATTTAGTGATGACCCTGTATTCCTGCGTAAACTCATTCAGTCCTTCTGCTATCTGTTTATCCAGATTTTTCTGGACTCTATCGAGGTCTTGTGGATGTACGATGTCACCATACCATAGATGCCCTGAATCAAATTCTTCTGCTGAGTATCCCAGCAAATTGATGTTATCGGACACCAGTTCTACCGGCCAGCTGGGTGTAGCTTTCCATTTGAAAACAATTACCGGGCTGCTGTTTATAACTTCTATTATTTCCTGGATCGAAGCATTTGATTCTTCAAGGGCATCAAGTATGCTGTTTAACTCTTCCGGAATATTCCGGAAATCAATGTCTACATCTGTGTTTGCCCGTGCGTCCAGTTTCCCTTTGATTGCTTCATCCGATATCTTATTGATATTACCAACAATTCGTTTTATTGGCTTTGATATGGAACGGGCTATTAATAGTGCCCCTCCCCCCATGAAACAAAGTGCTATAAAGGAAATGCCTGCAAGTTGTTTTTGGAGTGTAGTTACTCCTGCAAGCATTTCTTCTTTGGGGACTATTAGCAAAAATGAGAATTTGCCTGTTTCTACAGGTTCATAGAAAATAGTTACTTCTTTTCCGGTAATCGGATCAAGAGTTTCGATATGACCCCTTCTTTCATTATATACGTCGACTTTCAATTTCTGTATGTTTGGTATGTCAAATGAGTTCAATGATTTGTAGCCAATCCATTCCTTTTTGGTAGGGTGGGACATCAGGAGTCCTGTCCTGCTCACCACGGCAGCATAACCTGTATCGAATATTTCTATATCACTGACAATATCATCAATATAATCCAAAGAAACATACACACCACCAATTCCCTGAAAGTTTCCTTCTTTCATTATTGGTGAGACAAAACTGACAATCAATGTTCCTTCATACAGGTAGGGTTCGGTAACTACGTCTTTTTCCAGCTTTTTGGGCAACTGGTAGTAGGAAGATGTCTGGTAATATAAAAGTGGATCGAGTTTGATCTCACCCCCAATTGTATTCCAGTAAGGAATGAAGCGACCGGTTGCATCATGGCCGGTTGTGTTTATATATTCTTTATCCCTCCCATCGAAGGCATTTGGTTCAAAACAGACATAGGTACCCATTAAATCGGGATTATCCCGCAGTATTTGTTCCAGCATAGCATTGACTTCAGTCCGATTCCTTGTATCGTATTTTTCCAGGCTGCTTGCAATGGTACGTGCAATGGACATACTTGATTGCATATCCGTATTGAACTGGCTGGCATAAGTTTCTGCAGTCTTGATTGATTTGTCGTATGCAAGTTCCTTTTCCTGATTCGTAACAGTGGAAGTGATAGCCAGCGTGGCACCCAGTAAAACAATTACAGTTCCGATTGTAATCAGAAGTATCAGCTTGGTTTCAAGATGTATGCTTTTCCACTTTATGATATATACCCCATCTACACCATTAATAAAATATTTTCAATGATTTTTATTTGATATACATGTTCTATTTAATATTATTGGACATGCATATTTATATGTGAATTCTTCAATGGTTTACAGCCATGACTTTTTTTTGAAATAATACAGCATAATCGCAGATATAGTGGCCATAAAGATCATAACTGCAGGATAACCCCATTCCCATTTCAATTCGGGCATGTACTCAAAATTCATTCCATAAACACCTGCAATAAAAGTAAGAGGGATAAAGATGGTAGCAATTGTTGTCAGTACTTTCATTACTTCATTCATCCGGTTACTGACCGTTGAAATATAAAGGTCCAGCATGCCGGATAACATTTCCCTGTAAGTTTCCACGGTCTCGATGACCTGTATCGAGTGATCATAAAGGTCACGCAAATATATGTCAGTACTTTCCCTGATTAAACCGGATTCATCACGTTGAAGAGATGCAGTTATTTCCCTGAGTGGCCAGAGGGACCTGCGTAGAACGATCATTTCCCTTTTTAGCTCATGAACGCTTTGTAAGGTGGCAGAAGCTGGCTCTTTTATCAATTCGTCTTCCAGCCTCTCAATTTCTTCTCCGATGTCTTCCAGAAGCAGGTAATAATTATCCACAATAGAGTCTAAAAGGGAATAGGCAAGATAGTCCACACCCTTTTTGCGAATGTTACCTGCAGGTCGTTCCATTCTCTGTCTGATCTTCTTGAATAAATCAGTCCCCATTTCCTGAAATGAAAGAATGAAATTATTTCCCAGTATTATGCTTATCTGGTCTGAGTCGACTGCATTTTCCAGACGTTCGTAAAACAGAGTCCTAATTGTAACATATATATAATCTTCATAGAATTCGGTTTTGGGCCGCTGGGTGGTATCCAGAATATCTTCCAGCACAAGGGAGTGAACCCCAAATAATTTTCCAAGACTTTCAATTAATTCTGTTTGGTGCAGACCATCTACATTGATCCATATTTTCCTATCTTCTGCAAATTCCAGACCTTTAATTATGTCGATGTCCTGACTGACATGTACTTTCAGATATTTTTCATTGTACTCCACCAATGTCAGTTTAGGTTCTTTCACCTTTTTATCCCCAACATGAATCAGTGTGCCGGGGTCCATTCCTGCCTTTATGGATAATTCAGAATTATAATCTCTCACTCATTGCTCCTCTGTTTATTATTCGTTTTATTGTATTTTTATTTTGGTGTTGCATTATGAGAGGTACATTTTTATACCATGGAATACATGTACATAATTGTACAACTTAATACATTAATGAATGGTGATTATATGCAACGGTGCCTGCAAAAAATAGTAAACGGAGAAGACCTGACTGCTACTGAAGCAAAGAAAACTCTGAAATATATCTTACAGGAGGCAACTGATGCCCAGATAGGAGCTTTTCTCGGGGCTTTAAGTGTAAAAGGGGAAAGTGTGGAAGAAATAAGTGGTTTTGTAGAAGGAATGCTTGATGAAGCTGTCATAATAAAACCTGCAATTGCCGGACCACTTGTAGATATTGTTGGGACTGGCGGAGATCGCCATAACACAATCAATATTTCCACATCCGCAGCCATTATAGCTGCAGCTGCGGGTGTACCAATCGCAAAACATGGGAATCGTGCCGTAACGTCTCTTTCAGGAAGTGCCGATGTACTTGAATCTCTCGGTATTGACCTGAACTGTTCTCCGGCAGAAGTGAAAAGATGTATGGAGTCCGTAGGAGTCGGTTTTCTCTTTTCACCATATTTCCACCCTGCCATGAAGAGGGTTGCTCCAATCAGGAAAGAACTTGGATTCCGGTCAATCTTTAATCTCCTGGGCCCTCTCTCAAATCCGACACTTGCTTCCAGGCAGGTTGTGGGTGTACACGATAAATCCCTCTGCAAACCCTTTGCACATGCCCTCAGAAAACTTGGCAAAGAAAGAGTACTGGTGGTCCATGGTGACGGAATGGATGAAATATCCACCCTCTCGGAAACCTACGTAGCAGAACTAAAGGACGGATTAATCACTACCTATGAGATTAAACCTGAAGATCTGGGTTTCAAAAGGGTATCTGCACCTGATGTTGTAGGCGGAACTCCAGAAGAAAATGCAACGGACATACGTTATATCCTGCAGGGTGAAAAGGGACCCAAAAGGGATATAGTTGTGGCCAACGCTGCCGCTGCTATCTATATTGCAGATAAGGCCCCGTCCCTCAATGAAGCAGCAAGAGTTGCTGAAAAGGTAATCGACAATGGCAAAGCTCTTGAAAAACTCGGAGAACTTGCACATTTTACAAATTCCAGGGGATCAAATGCAACCTGCCATAAGGGTGAAAATCTGCGGAATGAAGTCTGTGGATGATATAGTTATTGCAGTAAATTGTGGTGCTGATGCAGTAGGTTTTATAACAGAAGTGCCGGTAGATACGCCTCGCAATCTGGATATGGAACTAAGCACTGAACTTATAAAAGCCACTCCTCCTTTTGTCACTACGGTCATGGTAATAATGCCAGAGTCGATCACACATGCCAGGAAACTTGTAAGCAATGCAAGACCGGATATGGTGCAGGTACATTCCACTGTTAACAGAAGATTACTTACTGCACTGCAGTCAATGCATGTTCGGATAATCCAGAAATTTTCGATTTCGGATGAAACAAAGGTCCTTGAAACTATTAAAATCATCAATGAACTCGCAGAATACAAATTGATTGATGCCATAATTCTGGATACCGCCTGTAGCGTCGGCGGAGGCAGTGGCCTGACCCATGACTGGCAAATAAGCAGCGAAGTTGCAAAAAGCATCCCTGTCCCGTTGATTGTGGCAGGAGGCCTGAATCCGCAAAATGTGGGTAAATGTGTGGATATCGTATCCCCCTATGGAGTGGATGTTTCCTCCGGGGTTGAAGTAAAAGGTAAAAAAGATTTGAATCGTGTTTGCGATTTTATAGGAGCTGTGAGGTGTAGTAATTGATGGAATTTGATATTGGAAGAGATGAGTTCATTTCACTTGTTAATAAAGAGGACAGTCCGGCCCTTGTACAGCTGGTAGCCGAGATGGAAACGTCCCTTTCCCCACTTGACCTCTACACTCTTCTGGAGAATCATTTTGATTACTCCTATATTCTGGAATCTGTAGAAAAAGAGAGCAGACACGCGCGTTTTTCTTTTGTAGGTGCAGACCCCCTCGCATTACTTTCCGTAAAGGGCAGACACGTTTGTCTGACAATGTCACATGAATCGACCCTGACAGCTCTGATGGAAAAAAGACTGGAAGACATATGCGATTCTCTTGAATCCAAATCCTGTCATTTTGAAGGAACCATAAAAACAGGATATGAAGTATTAGACGCCCTCAGGAAAGTATTTGTGGCCGATGAGTCACTGCCTCTTCTCAATGCAAATCGATTTGACAGGCAGACATTCCTGGGTGGAGCAATGGGATATGCTGGATATGACATTATCTATGATTGCTGGTTGAAACAGGAAGTTCCAAAAGGTGCAGAGGAACCGGACATGCAGTTTATGTTCACCACGAGTACCTTTGTTTTTGACCATCTTGAAAAAAGGACTTATTACATAAAAACTCCACTTGTAAGTTCTTCAAATGCAGCACAAGTCTATGATGATGTACTCGAAGAAGCCCGCAGCATGCAGGTAGTACTTAATCGATCATCATTGATCGAGGAATATGAAGCGGGTAGTACGAGGAATGAGGATATTTCCTGCACGATGGACCGGGCAGAATATGAAAATGCAGTAAGCAAGGCAAAGGAACATATCCTGGATGGCGATATTTTCCAGGTGGTACTTTCAAGACGCTATGAGTTACCCTACCAGAATAGTCCTCTTTACCTTTACAGGAAACTACGCTCCATTAACCCGAGTCCTTACATGTATCTGCTTTCGTATAAGGATATGGCCGTGGTGGGTGCAAGTCCTGAAACCCTGATGACTGTGGATAACGGACGTGTGATCACCAATCCTATCGCAGGGACATGCCCGGGGGGTGAAAGCGAAGCTGAAGATTGCAGCTATGCCGAAATAATGCTTCATGATGAAAAGGAAAGGGCTGAACATGTGATGCTTGTTGATTTGTCCCGCAACGATGTACGCATGGTCTGTGAAGGTGGCTCTGTAAAAGTATCCGATTTTATGAAAGTGGTACGTTATTCTCATGTACAGCATATTGAAAGTACGGTGGAAGGTAAATTAAGACCTGAATGCGACCAGTTCGATGCCATCAAGGCACTTCTTCCTGCAGGAACTCTTTCTGGTGCACCCAAAATACGGGCAATGGAGATCATTAGAAAACTTGAAGGAGTCGGCAGGGGCGTCTACGGCGGAGGGATAGGTTACTTTTCCTGGAACGGGGATGCAGACTTTGCAATTGCAATACGCACGGTCATTATGAGAGAGGAACAGGTAATGATACAGGCAGGTGCCGGTATAGTTGCAGATTCGGTACCTTCTAAAGAATACGAGGAAACCGAGCGCAAAATGGCTGCAATGCTCAAAGCGGTAAGAGGTGAATGATGTGAAAGTACTGTTTGTAAACAACAGGGATTCCTTTGTATGGAATCTTGTGGATGCCTTTTCCGTATTGGGTGTTGAAACCGTAGTTGTTCCAAATACAGTGGAAATGGAAGAGGTCAGAAATATAAAACCAGATACCATTGTCATATCACCCGGCCCGGGAATTCCAGAAAGATCTGAGGATATCGGTAACTGTCTCCAGATTATTAAGGAATACGGTCCAAATACCCCTATACTGGGAGTTTGCCTTGGCCATCAGGCTATAAATCGGGCTTACGGAGGCAGTACTGGTAGGTGTGCAAATGGCCCCGTCCACGGCAAGGCTTCATCAATAATTCACAATGATTCACTTCTTTTTGCGGGATTTGCCAATCCTTTTGAAGGAGGAAGGTACCATTCCCTGGAAATTAAAGAACTTGCCCCACCCTTAGAATCCATTGCCCATACAGAAGATGGCTCAATAATGGCGATTAAGCATAAGGAACACCCGGTCTATGGCATCCAGTTCCATCCTGAATCGGTCCTGATGAGTGATGGTTTGAAAATCATTGAAAATTTTTTGGCCCTGGTCATACAGGAGGATTAATCCTTAATAGTAAAGGCAATTGTATTCAGGACATATGTTTATTGCTTTAACCGGCACTCCCGGATGTGGGAAAACATCTGTATCCGGGCTGCTTGAGAATGAATTCGGGTATCGAGTGGTTCATCTGAACGAAATCATAAAATCCGAGAATCTTTTCGTAGAAGAAGATAAGCAACGGGACTGTGTGGTTACTGACCTTGATGTGGTAAAAAAACGGCTGTCAGTCATAGAAGAATCTGAAAATCCTGTAATTATTGACAGCCACATGGCCCATCTGATTACAGATGTTTCCATCGTGCTACGTACGGCTCCCAATGAACTCAAAAAAAGGCTTGAAAAAAGAGGCTATCAACCTGCAAAAGTTGATGAGAATATAGAAGCAGAATGCCTCGATGTTATACTTGTAGAGTCAGTTGAGAACTGTGAAATGGTATTTGAAGTTGGTACCACAGGTCGAAGTATGAGTGAAGTTGCGGGGGATGTAAGAGAGATAATCGACGGCATATCCTCAGGACATCCACCCCTTGATAAATTCAAACCCGGTGCTTTTGATTGGAGCGGGGAAATATTCTGATCACTTTTTCTTATCCGGGGGTATTTTCTCATCAGGTGTTACGCCGTAATATCTGGTCCTTGCTTTTCCCCATATGCAACCTTCCTTACCAAATATCTTGAGTTCAAGATTCTGGATCGCCTTACAAATGGGATTTCCAGCTCTTGCTCCCCTGCATACAATACAATATTTTTCACAAAATACCGGTGCTCTGTCGGTCATTAGATGTCCCCTGCATATTCCTTACACTATATAATATGCAACGAACGTACTATAAAAAATTAAGGACCGGGGGTTGTCAGAAAGTCTGATCGCTGCCGGAGACATGTTTTAATCTCCTGACACCATCGATCTCTTCAATAACTTCTGTAACAGATTCAGGAACGAATTGTTCCCACTCTTCACCGGCAATCATCTTTTCACGGATGAGAGTGCCTGAATACTTTTCCCGATGATACATGGGAGGTTGCTTTGTTTCTATGCCTGCTTCTTCAAAAAGCTCGAGGATTAGAGGATTATTGGAATAGACTATGTCAAAAGGAGGAGTCCTTGCAGTGACATAGGAAACCCAAACTGCGTTTTGCTGGATGTCATCTATGGGAACTGCATAATGTTTGATGTCCGTATCTGCAAGAGAATGACGAATCATCATTATGCGTTCACCGGCAGTAAAGGGATTCGGTGTCTCGTGGCTTCTTTGAGCGCTTCCGACACCTATTACGAGTTCATCAATATCTTTTCCAATCGTTTTTATGACCGAATAGTGGCCTTTGTGGAATGGCTGGAAGCGCCCTATATAGAATGCCCTTTTAAGATTCATGTTTTATCTGATGCCACATTCATCGAAGCTGAACTTCTCACAAACTTCAAGATAATGTTGTGAATTGTTGTTGTGTTTCGTGGTTGCCAGTTTCTTGACAAGGTCCATTCCAGGTTTTGGATCTTCCATTATCTCAAGCTCATCTTCAGCCATCTTGAAGTATTTTTCACCTTCGTCTGTACGGATCAGGACACAGTTCCATCCGTCCGGTGTACCTACAGAACCTATTGATATATCTGCTGAAACTGATGTGTAATCACAGCAGTGGTGGCAGGGATTCCTGGCATGCGGACCAACTTGTGGAATTTTGACACTGTGACTTTCGCCATCCTTTGTGTATGCCCAGAACTTACCCTTTGCGAAGTCGAATTTTACAACATCTTCAGGATTGAGTTCCATTATCTCTTTTATGATTTTTTCGGACATTACATCATGATAAAAACTTTCCATACAAAGAAGCCCTATAATAACCACGATCTTGTCATTGACATTTTCGGATATCAAGCGTGCACCGTGAGCCTGGCAGGGTACGCCGATTACACCGATTTTATCATATTGTTCGAAGGGTTCCCTCAGAGCAGAGAGTACGGAATCATATGTGTATTTGGTACCTTTGGCTCTCTTTATTTGTTCTGGATCGGTGAAGACTTCCAGTTCGGTTTCCCAGTTGTCATTGCGGGTGATTCCCACAAAGCAGTCCACTTCCCCCAATTCAAGCAGTTTGCTTGCAATTGCAGTTGTTGCACCACCGTCCTGTCCTTCGATGTCACTTTTTGCACCAAAGAAACTCCTGACATTTGCAAATTCATCCTCGACGTAACCATCCACTACGGGACAGATGCGCCCACAGGTATAGCAACCTTCACAGACATTTGGGGCAGCACCTTTGGTGTAAAGTTCCAAATTGTCCGGGTCTCTTACTTCGGCCCTTTTGTTCATGACGATGGCACCGGCAGGGCATGCTGAAACACATGCCCCGCAAGCGGTACAGACGTCATAATCAATGACCTCTAGTATCTTCGGATGAACCATCAGTTTCCTCCGATGATCTCCTTACCGATGAGTTTGATTGCTTTTTCTTTGTTAGGTCCAAGAGGTGAACCGGCAACAATCTGGGTAACACCAATGTCTTTCAGGTCATTGATCCTTTGCTTGCAGTCTTCAGGGGTTCCGCAAATACAGAAAGCGTCCATCATTTCATCAGTTACAAGGTCACCCATAAGTGCTCCGAAGTCTCCCTTGGAAATTGCAGCGCCTATATCCTTCTTGGCTGCAGGGTCGATTCCGTGACGTTCAAGCACCATGTCGGGAGAACCTGCAACGATGAAAGCAACAACGACCTTTGCAGCGTTCTTGGCTTTTGCAGCGTCCTTGTCGATAGAGAAGCATGCATAAGCTGCCACATCGATCTCGTCCATGCTGCGGCCTGCTTTGTCAGCACCTGCTTTTATTTTTTCCATTGCGACTTCAAAGTCCCTTGGGTGGGATGCATTGATCAGTACACCGTCTGCGACCTGACCTGCAAGTTCGAGCATCTTGGGGCCCTGTGCACCCATGTAAATTGGCACATCACCTGTCTTGAATGCTATTTTCGCACCGCCGAATTTGATCATGTCACCATCCATTTCAACCTTTTCCCCACCCAAAAAGCCACGAAGGGCTTCAATGGATTCCTTGGTTGTGGTCAATGGTTTGTCCCATGGGATCCCCATTGCATCAAAGGTTGCCTTGTCTCCGGGCCCAAGACCGAGGATCGCACGGCCGCCGGAAATCTCGTTTATGGAACCAATGCTGGATGCAGTAATGGCTGCATTTCTGGTGTATGGGTTTGTCACACCTGTTCCGAGTTTTATGCTGTTGGTGTTTATAGCCAACACTGCAAGGGTGGTATAAACATCACGATTGTTGTAGTGGTCTGTAACCCAAACATTGTCAAATCCCTGTTGTTCAGCAAGCTTTGCATAGTGGGCAATTTTGAGAACTGGGTCTCCTGGTACGAACTCTATTCCAAATGACATTTGAATCCTCCTATTATTCAATATATTGACGCTATTGAGGATTGCATACATATATTAAAACCTTATTGATTTTGAACGGCATTTTCCTGTTTGCCTTTATATTAGTAATCTTCCAGGCTCATTTCGAATTGCAAGTATATGATACACGCTGCTATCTTCCCCATCACCGATATACATAAATAATCATCTCTCCTCTTTTATTATGCAAATAAATACAAGGAGTTGAATCTATGGGAGTTCAAAAAGTAGGTGAAAAATACATTTGTAATATCTGTGGCAACGAAGTTGAAGTCACTGAAGTTGGTGGCGGTGTACTTATTTGCTGCGGGGAAGAAATGGAACTTATGGAGTAATCATCCTGTTAATGTATTATTTCAGAATCAATAAGGGAGTGAACCAATAATGAAATGTTTTGAATGTGAAAAAGAAAATAAAAATACTGACACAGTCAGCATCTGTATCATATGTGGCAGAGGCGTCTGTATGGACCATCTTGTAAGAGAAAAAGTTCCCGTATTGGAAGGGGAATATGAAGTGAGACTTAAATGTATGGGAGACGCCTGTGAGTTAAAGGACATGCAACCTCTACTCAAAATACTTTGTAAACCATGCCATGAGGCTTTGAAAGAAAACTTCTGAGGTGAGTACCATGATGAAATGTTATGACTGTGTTGAAGCAGGGAAAGATGTAGAAGCCGCTGCAGTATGTATTGTTTGCGGGAAAGGGCTGTGTATGGATCACTCTAAAGAAGTAAAACTACAGGTTTCAGTGGGAAAACCACCCGAGGTCAAACGTCTTCATAAGGGCCTTCCCCACTTTATGTGCAACTACTGTTTTGATAACACAGTGGAAGATTCCTTTGATTGATTCCATATAGGAGGTTTAATTGATGGCAGAACATGAGAAAGTAGTAAAGGATATCGAGGATAAGATGGGGTTTGCCCCGAATATTCTCCACACACTGAAGGAAATCGATCCCAACTTCGTTAAGAAGTACAGGAGATGTCATGACAAACTATTGTCAGACGGCGCCATGCCTGCCAAGTACAAGATACTGATGGCACTGGCAGTCGTTGCCTCCAAACAGTGTGAGGCCTGTACGGTCTCCCAGATGAAGAGCGCTCTGAAAAATGGCGCCACAGCAGAGGAAATAATGGAAACGATGGAAGTGATATCTATCACTTCAGGTGCACCTGCAGTTGCAGCATGCAGGGAGGCACTTAAGTTACTGCAGGAAAAACAGTAAGGAGGCATATAAGCCTCCTTCTGATTAATATTCACGGGGGATTCCAGAAGGGGTATACAGTGAGAATCATAGCCATATTTCTCATATTTACATTCGTTTTTGCCTGTGGAGAGGTTGTAGCAGAGGCTTCCCCCACTGAAGCAGGTACCTTATCGCATGAAGATTTTACTTCATATTCTACCTGCAACAGATGCCATGCCATCACGACCAGCCAGTGGGAAGGTAGTATGCATTATCATGCTTTTGATGACCCATTTTATAAGGAAGAACTAAAACTTGCAAGTGAAAAGACAAATGGCTCTCTGGATGTTTTCTGTACGCGCTGTCACATACCTGCCAGTGTGGTTTCAGGGCAGGTTCCCCCTATAAATAACCCTGATATTAGTGAAGAAGCTGCTGAAGGAGTGGGCTGTGATTTTTGCCACAGTGTAAAGGAGTCCTCTGAGATAGGCAATGGAGGATATGCGGTGACTCCTTCTGAGACCAAATATGGCCCCTTTGAGGATTCTGAATCTGCGTTCCATGAAGCACAGTACAGTGAATTCTATACAAAATCAGAGTATTGTGGAATGTGCCACCAGATCACCCACCCAACATCCGGTGTAGTGCTGGATGACACCTATCAGGCATGGAGTGAAAGTCCCTATGCTGAAGAAAAAGTCCAATGCCAGGATTGCCATATGACACCGGGAATCACTGAATTTGAGGCAAATCCCGGGCGTGCTGGATCAGGTGCACCCAAAAGAGACCATATATCGGTGCACAACTTCGCAGGAGCCAATGTATTTGTTACAGGGATACTGGACGAGGATGATCATAAAGAAATGGCAATCGAAAGACTTCAGGAAGCGGCTACACTAGAAATAGACATTCCCGAAAATGCGCAACCAGGCGAAGAAGTTGCCATAAAAGTCTCAATTACGAATTCCGGTGCAGGTCATAATTTGCCTACAGGACTTACTGAAGCCAGGCAAATGTGGACCCAGGTGGATATAAAAGACAGTCAGGGACGCAAAATCTACAATTCAGGAAATCTGGATATAAATGGGACTATTGAAGACAGTATTGTTTATCAGGCAATATACGCCGATGCCTCCGGCGAACCCACTTTGAAACTCTGGGAAATAACCGATGTAATCTCTGATAATAGGATTGCACCTACATCCACTGCTACAGAGATTCATAATTTCACAATACCGACAGATGCAACAAATCCCATTATAGTTGATACGAAATTGCTCTATAGATCTGCCCCCCAACACCTGATAGATGAACTTTTTGAACAAAAGGAGTATGAAGTTCCGATTGTAGAGATGGAATCCGTTAAAGGCGGAATAAACGGTGAAGTAGAATCTGAAGGAACACCAGGATTTGGAAGTGTTGTTGGTTTGATCGCATTATTAACAATTTATTTGTTTAGAAGGAATATGTAAGGAGGAAGAATATGCCACCAGTTGTAGACAAAGATAAATGTATAGGAAGCGGCGAATGTGCTGAGGTATGTCCCACAGACGTTTTTGATCTGAAAGAAGATTCCAACGGGGATACAAAATCAGTAGTTTCACGTCCTGATGACTGCATAGAATGTGAACAATGTGTGGACGCCTGTCCGGCTGATGCCATTGTACTTGAGTGAAAGGAGTGTGAAATGATGTCCGACAAGGACATTGTGAAAATACTTGGAATATCGGGCAGTCCTCGCAAAAAAGCAACTGCCCGTGCCGTGCAATATGCACTGGATTATGTAAAGGAAAAATACAATGCTGAAGTGGAGTATTTTTCTGCAAGCGGGAAAGAATTAAAATTCTGTATCCATTGCGATTATTGCATAAGGACCAAACAGGGATGCATACACAAAGATGATATATCAGACCTGTATGAGAAAATGCTGTGGGCGGATGCCTGGATAATAGGGACACCGGTATATCAGGGAAATCTCAGTGCACAGACCAAAACCATAATGGACAGGTGCAGGGCAGTTGTAGCGGCAAATCCCAAAGCATTTCAAAATAAAGTGGGTGCTGCACTGGCAGATGGAGGGGACCGTGTTGGGGGGCAGGAGCCCGCTCTCCAGACTATATTGAATTTTTATGTAATCAGCGAAATGTTCCCTGTTGCCGGAGGGTCCTTCGGGTCAAATCTGGGAGGTACCCTGTGGTCAAAGGACAAAGGTTCAGATGGTATAGATGAGGATGAGGAAGGCCTACGCAGTCTGCGCCGTACAATGAAAAAACTTTTTGAGACATCCAGGCAAATGAAAACACTGGAACAATAAAGGAGAGCATAGATTGCGATTTGATGTAAGGCTGATGGAAATTATTCCCAGAACCGAAGATGTGCTAAGTTTCCTTTTTCCCCGGCCAGATGATTTTAATTATGTGGCAGGCCAGTATATGTTCGTAGAACTGGAAATTGCCGGCAGCAAAGTGCGTAAACCATTTACTATCTCCAGCAGTCCGGCCAACAAGGATATCATCGAATTTACCAAGAAACTCACAGGTCATGAGTTTTCCAATGCCCTGCTTGCCCTTCAACCCGGTGATTCGGTAGGGATTGAAGGCCCATTCGGGAAAATGACCTATTCAGGAGAATATGACAAAATTGCGCTAATCAGCGGAGGAATCGGGGTCACCCCCATGATCAGTATTTCACGATACTGTACAGATAAAGGTATGGACACGGACATTGTTATGATATCCAGTAACAAAACAGAGCAGGATATTGCCTTTGAAGATGAACTGGATATTATGCAAAAACACAATCCTAATCTGAAAGTTGTACATACCTTAACCAGGGCTTCCAGTGATTGGACAGGTTGCAGGGAGCGTGTCTGTGAAAGTATGATATTGCGTGAAATTCCGGATTACAGGGACCGCATGTTCTATTTATGTGGCCCCCCGACAATGGTGAAGACTGTCAGGGAAATACTATATGAAATGGCTATCGATAAAGCAAAAGTCAAATATGAACTATTTACAGGTTATTAATTTACAGGAGTGATAATATGAAAAGAATCGCATGGGGTATTACAGGCTCAGGTGACCTTATAAAAGAGACGTATGACATAATGGTAGACATTCAGAAAAAAACTGATATTGAGTTTATGGTATTTCTTTCAAAGGAAGGGGAAACTGTAATGAAGTGGTATCGCATGTGGGATAACATACAAAATGATTTCCCCAACTTCAAAACAGATTCGGGCCCCAACTCGCCTTTTATTGCCGGTCCACTGCAGGTTGGTCACTATGATGCTTTAATAATCGCACCAGCCACAGCCAATTCTGTTGCCAAGATAGCACATGGTATTGCCGATACTCTTGTAACAAATGTGGTGGCCCAGACAGCAAAAGGACAAACCCCTATTTATGTCCTGCCTGTTGATCAGGTGCGTGGCGATGTTACAACCTATGCACCCAGTGGAAGAAAAATGAAGTTGAAGATGCGTGACATTGATGTTACCAATTCAGAAAAACTGGCTGAAATGGAAAATATGCACATATTGACAAAACCTGATGATATTTATGAACTATTGAATATAGAAGCAAAAGAGGATTAATAATAAATATCCCCTTCTCTTTTTTCAAGTTCATCCGGATTTTTTCCTTCCAGAATATGCATATTCCTGAATACGGCATACACTGCCAGAATACTGTCCAAAGCGTCTCCTTGAGTGTTTGAAATACATATATCTTTTATTTCATCATCGAGTACAATATTGAATTTTTCTAACTTATCCACAATCATTTTCCTATTAGATTCTCTGTCACTCTTTTTCCCTTTATACGGCACATATAGACCCTTTTCTTTAAGGGTGCAGGCCGGACATATCTCTATTACCCAGGGTTTTTCAGGATTCGGTGTTTGTATAGGAAGAATACAGGCAAGGTTATTCCTTACAAGAGGATTAATTATCCTTGAGATACCATGATAGGTCTGTTTGTACAACCAGAGATTGTATGCAGCAAATGGTGCGCCTTTTTCATCTTCCTTTTTACGTTTGAATTCTTTACCATCTGTTTTCTGGCGATAGTAATCCCTGAAACTTTCTGCAGATGCATGTTTCAGAGGGAAATTGATTATGAAATCCTTCCAGTTGTTTTCTTCTGTAAGGGAAGATGGTAGTGCAAAAGGAAAATCCATTCCAAAAATAGCATATTTTTCCCTGGCGATCATGCTATAAAGAGCAGCAATACAGCTCTGAGTATCATGACTTTCAGAAAAAAAGTGAGCAGGATGACAGGTGTGGATTTTGAGAAATTTATCGTGAACGCTGCCTTCACTTACCCATATTTTATTGCAGGCTTTCTTAGACCCGCTAAAATCCACACCAAATATTTTCCTTATTTGATAAGGCATCTTGCGTTTCAGTTATCCCTGTTGCCTTCGATGAAATCATTTGTCATGAGGAAGGCTTCGTCATCGTTGTATTGTTTAGGTGGATGTTTCATGAAATAAGATGCAGGGGAATAGAGAACTCCTCCGGTGTCTCTTTCAAGTGCAAGCTTGCAACAGCGTATAGCATCGATTACAACACCTGCAGAATTAGGAGAATCCTCAACTGAAAGACGTAGTTCGATATTCATGGGAACATCGCCGAACAGTTTTCCCTCCATTCTCAGGAAACAAATCTTGTTGTCCTTTTGCCAGGGCACATAGTCACTTGGACCGACATGTATATTTTCATCGGCCAGACGATCTTTGAGTACGGATTGTACAGCCTCGGTCTTGGATGTTTTCTTGGAAGACAACCTGCTGCGATTGAGCATATTGAGGAAATCAGTATTCCCACCGGTGTTTAGCTGGTAAGTTTTTTCCAGTTTGACACCACGTTTGCTGAAAAGGTCTGCCAGTGTCCTGTGAGTGATAGTGGCTCCAAGCTGGGCCTTTATGTCATCACCAATTATAGGCAGGTTTTTCTCTTCGAACTTTTGAGCCCATTCAGGATTACTGGCAATGAAAACCGGCATGTTGTTAATGAAACCGATTCCTGCTTCCAGGGCACAGTCTGCATAAAAGCATGCAGCTTTTTCTGACCCTACAGGCATGAAATTCAAGAGCATTTCAGCACCGGAATCTTTCAGAACTTTAACGATATCCTCTTTGGTGGACTCGCTTTCATCACTGATTATGAATTTATACTTATCTTCATAATCTGTCATGTGTTCAGAAACACCATCGAGGATGCTGCCCATTGTAACTTTTATGCCTTTTTCGGGAATGTCCGGACAGAATACAGCAGTGCAATTTGGTTCTGCAAAGATGGCTTCTGATATGTCTTTCCCTACTTTTCTTTCATCAATATCAAACGCAGCTACAACCTCAATATCAGAGGGTTCGTATCCTCCAATGGTCCAATGCATTAGACCGATAGCATCTGTCTCGGTTTTATCCCTGTAATAATCCAGACCCTGAATGAGAGAGCTAGCGCAGTTGCCAATCCCTGCAATTGCGATCTTTATATTCTCCATAACACTTCCTCGTAAATATGAATGCAATATGTTACCGTAACTATCATATATAATTAATCATCGAGCCATCCTCTTAATGTCGGCATTTGAATAAAAATGTTTCTGAGAATGAGTACATAAAATTACTTTTTTATCTCAATATACCTTTCCACTGAGTTGCAGTTTGGTCATAATTCAACTTTTCGAGCAGGAGTCACCTTCCGTAAGGTAGGAGAAGAAAGCGCCTGATATTTCACAAAAGTGATTTTTTATAATAAGTAAGTGAACATACTATTGTATGTTTCTCACTAAAACAGTTATCTTAAAAATAGCAAATCCTGATAACGATTTAGTGGAAACTATGCAGAAATATTCAGATGGAATGAACTATGCTTCTGAAGTTCTTTTTGACAAAGGTAAACCGATTCCAGCAATGAAATTACAGCAGGAAGTATACTCCTATCTTCGTGAAACATTAAAATTAAAATCCCAGATGAGTTGTAATATCCCAAGACAGGTTGCTGGATGTTACAAAACATTGCATAAACAGAAAAAGGCA
>NZ_RRBA01000021.1:0-14700 GCF_004104135.1 Methanohalophilus sp. WG1-DM
GGCGGCTTCGAATTTGTCACCGATGATCTTCATACCCACAGACAGACCATCATTGATGATCTCGAAAGGAGTTAAACCTGCATCCAGGGCTTCCTGGACGAGGGGACCAGTACCATTGATGTCCTGGTTGACAATCGCATCTCTGAGTTTATCATACATTTCCTGTTTTCCCATTAAATCACCTATATTTAACTGTACAGCAGCTGTCATATCATAGGCTGCTGTTACAATGAACTTAAAAAGCAATTTTATATAACCTAGCCGACCACGTTTTTTCAATCCGCATAAAAATGGTAGATACCTCAAAAATTCAAAAAGCAATTCAAAAGGACAGACGTAAACAAAGCGATTATGGCATCAAAATCGACAACGTTTTTTGAAAACTAAGTTACAGCCATTTCACTATAAAAGTCGGATTTTAACCAACATTTCCAATATGTAATTTCAGGAAATTAAGTATAAACTGGGATTGGGTACAACACCATAATAGACAATCAATTAACCATAAAACCGAAACGAATATGTATCGTTCTAACTGTATCATTTGTACTTGTTAGATTTACAGCAAAGTAATCTAAAAGTATAGGGTAAATTAATGAAAATATCTACTGGTGATAATGTGATTAGTGTTAATGAAAAGGGACTTGCAATAATTGATGAAATGCTGGACTGGGAAGATGAGATTAATGTTGAATCCAAACAGCTCGAAAATGGCGCCACAATATTTGATTGTGGAGTCAATGCCAAGGGTGGCTATGACGCAGGTATGTATCTCTCACGCCTCTGTCTTGCCGATCTTGCAGAAATTACCTACACCAAATTCGACCTTGACGGACTCCCGGTGCCTGCAATTCAGATCGTAACCGATTATCCCACAGTCGCTTGCATGGGTTCCCAGTATGCGGGTTGGAGAATTTCCGTTGGCAAGTATTTCGGAATGGGTTCAGGTCCTGCACGTGCCCTCGGACTCAAGCCAAAGGAACTTTACCAGGAAATCGATTACAAGGATGATGCCGAAGCTGCTGTGCTTGTAATGGAATCCGGCAAACTCCCGGACGAGGAAGTCGTAGAATATATCGCCAAACACTGCAGTGTTGACCCGGAAAATGTCTATATCGCAGTGGCACCTACTGCATCCATTGCAGGTTCTGTCCAGATCTCTGCCCGTATTGTGGAGACAGGCATCCACAAAATGGAATCCGTGGGTTTCGATATCAATACAATTAAGAGTGGTTTCGGTGTGGCACCAATAGCACCTATTGTTGGTGACGATACAAAATGCATGGGTTCAACCAATGACTGCGTAATCTACTGCGGGGAGACCTACTACACAGTAGACTACGGACAGGATGACCTTGAGGAATATGTCAAAAAGACACCATCCACAACTTCCAGAGACTTTGGTAAACCTTTCTATACAACATTCAAGGAAGCAGAATTCGACTTCTTCAAAGTAGATGCAGGCATGTTCGCCCCGGCAAGAATTACCGTAAACGATGTTGCATCTAAAAAATCATACACCGCAGGACGTATCAATCCCGGTATCCTGCTCGAATCCTTTGGAATCAAGGAGGTATAATCCTCCTTTTAATTTTGGTGATCTAAGTGGAAATAATTGAAAAATCCGAAGGAATAGGTGCATTGTTGAAAAGTTTTGCATCTCTGGCCAAAGAATCGCAAAAAATCATTTTTATTGGAACTCCGGGGTTTTGTACTCCTTTTGCAGAAATTGCCGCTTATTCCCTGCGTAAAAGTTCCAGGCAGATGGGATTTGTAGCCAATACTGATATCGAAAAAGCAAAACAACTAATTCCCACGGATATGGGAATGCAACTCGGTGATACAATTAATTATCATGCTGATACGGTCGTACTGCTTGGGGGGCTTGCCATGCCCAAAATCGGAGTGGAACCGGAGGAATTGAAAACGACTCTTGAATCGATATATGAGGGGTCTCAGAAGAAACTGCTTATAGGCATCTGTTTCCAGTCAATATTTGAAAAACAGGGATGGACCGATGCTCTGGATTTCGATTGCATAATTGATTCGGACATGTCAGTGTCCCTGAAGAAAACATGATAAATCTCCTTTACCATATACGTGCGTCCACGACAACATGCCAGACGCCCGGGGAATATTTTTTGATACTGCGACACTCCATAATCTCCACATTTCTCCCCTGCATTTTTGCTGCCTTTGTAATCTGCCCGATTGGCCTATCAAACATTAAATTTTCAGCCAGTGCTTCATGAAAATGCAATATGCCCCCTTTTTCACTTAATGCACCGATTGCAGCAGGCAAATAATCCGCTGTTCCTCCCACATATCCCATGATTACCCGATCAGCAACTTCTTTAGGTGTTACTTCAGCACAGTTGCCATGCAGGGGTTGTACAATATGTTGTACATTATTCAATCTTACGTTATCTCTGAGATAGCCAAATGAGACCGGATTCAGCTCAATCGAGTATATTTTTTCAGGTTGGGAATGCACTGCCATCGGGAGAGTGAAATAACCAATTCCAGCAAACATATCAACAACAATTTCCCCATTTCCAAGTTTACTCATCCTGTTTTTTTCCCTTAGGTTACCTTTGGAATACATAACCTCTGTCACATCAAGTTTGAAATAACAGCCATTCTCTTTGTGTATTGTTTCTGTGGTATTACCACTCACAAGCTGTCTTTTTGGTTGCCGTAAACTGCCATTGATACCCAAATCCCTTACAACAGTGTCACAGGAGGGATACATATTCAGTAATTCTTCAGCAATTTCTACTCCCCTATGCATTATTTTATCAGGAATTGTAACTACTATAATGTTTCCAAGAATTTGCCAGCCAGAAGGAATTGCTTCCAGTTCCTCCGGTTTCATTTTACCGGCAAGCCTCTCTTTCAGGTTCATCTGCTGACGGTAGAACTCCGGTTGTTCCTGACGTTTTATTTCATAGCCACTTACCAAATCTGTGACTGGAATTTCAACAAAACTTCCACCTTCAACAATGCGAGATACGAATTTTCGGCTCCGATCCAGCAACTCCCTGGATTGTAATTCAAATCTTACTTTTTCAGTATCCCTGGCAGGTACTATAATTGCAAAATTTTCTTCCATTCAGCTCATTGAGAGGTATGTTTTGTTATAAAATTCATTCGGAATGGAGCGAACATTTATATACTCCACTCCCTTTATAGCTCATCTGGATGAACACAACGAACCGCACGGCCCTTTTTGCTACCAGTAATGGTTTCATTGCAATTAACGGTGCCGTTAAATTGCATATAATGGATTTACTGAACAAAAGGCCATGTTCTTTCGATGAAATTGTCCAAAATACAGGGAAAGCCAAATCCACTGTATCAGTACATCTTAACGACCTTAAAAGAGCAAACCTATTGAGAGAATCAGTAGACGCGGTGGATAGGCGAAAAAAGAATTATAGTTTATCCTCAAAATACGTAGCTTGTTCACAAAAACCACTGGATACTCACTACTACCACAGCCTGGAAAATTTCTCAAACACATTTTCCAGTGAAACTGATTTTTTCCAGAACGTTTTCTGTGCTTTCAAAGCAGGCTTTGAAGCCCAGGGCATTGATCATAATCCTATAATCAAACACATAGGAAGTGACATCGGCACACAGATCGCAAATACTTTTGAGCAAGGAGATTTTATTGACAGCCTTGAAGAGATACGCTCTTTCTGGAAATGCTATAAACTGGGAAAAGTACAGATCGAAGATACAGAGCCTCTTACTATTAAAATAAAAGATTGTTTTGAATGTATGTCAATGCCTGTTCTTGGTCACCCAATATGCTCTTTTGATGAAGGAATGCTGGAAGGTATCCTTCATAAGATCACCGGTGAGAGGCCATCAATAAAAGAAATAGAGTGTTATGCAACAGGAGATAACCATTGCCTTTTCATCAAGGTATGATTACTTTTCTGAACGGATTACACCCATATCAGCATTGAGTTTTGGACCGATCTCTGCAACAATACCCGGCCCATCCGTAGTTTCCCTGCATATCACGCAATGTTCCATAATTCCCAACCTTTCAGTACCATAAATATCCCTGCTGTGGCCTGTTTTTTTCAGCACTGACTTGAGCTGGGAACGTGTAACTGAATTTACAATAATCCTGTCCGTGGAAGCTTTCTTCCATTCCCATAATTTATCAGCCTGTTGGCCGGTAAATCTCACCTGTTCACCCGCGTTTGTATTGAGAATTTCCACTTTAACAGGCATATATGGAATAAGACCAAAACGAGTTGCTACCTGATCCGGACTGCCTGTGCCCAGATTTTTCAGTCCGCTCGCAGTGATAGGGACTTTTTTACCAATGTCTACAACGATTTTATCTTCTTTTATGGATTGTATGTAACCACGGTATTTTTTCCCTGCTACAGGTTCATATACAGGTGTGCCATATTTTTCCTTCAGGAAATGAATCGCAAATTCCGCATCATCCCCATCCGCATCTACAGTAACCCACTTGTTTTTGGAAAAACCTATTTCCAATTTCATGTCAAGATCCTTGAGGTTATCTGCAAATTTTGCAGCAATTGCATCAAGGGTCTGTTCTGTATTTGAATACACTTTTATTGTCAATTCAGTTTGCATATAATCCCGCACAAAAGAAGAGAAATTTATTTTCTGCCCAGCAGTTTATCGAAGACATCTTTGGTGTTACCATAAGCAATGAGAACATCATCATGTATAGGTTCCTCTGAATTCTCAATTGTATCCCCTATCATATGTATTTCCCTGCTGAAAGGACCCAGTTTCAATTTAATCCGGTCTTCACTGGCATTTGCTTCTACCAGTTGTCCATAGATTTCCTCTATCTTATTTCTTAATGTTTTAATACGTTCCAATATTTCTTTGGACTCCCTGTTCAGTTGTGTTCCTTCACTCTCTTCCTCTTCAACTGTTGCTACCAATTCCCTGTACTTTTCAGGAAGATTCTCCCCGAGTGTTATGATAAAATCCCTGAGATTTGTTACTACATCTACACCATATTCTGTCAGTTCTACATATTTTATCCTACCTTCAGCTGTAAACTGTACAAGTCCCATATCAGCCATCTTGGAAAGGATTTTTGTAGTATGTGCAAAAGTCGAATTTATTTGTTTTGTAATAACAGAAGCATACGTCTTTCTAAGAGACCATATAGTAAGGAGTGCAAGGGTTGGTTTTTCCTGAAGAAACAGGTTTTCTACTTCTTCGCGGGACATTAGAAATCACCTGATAATACCATGAGAGGTATCTCAACGTCTATTCTTTATATATATCTTTTTGTTGTATATATATCAATACATATTGGAGAGAATCGACTTTATCACATTTAGAGGGGCATCGGTCTTAAAGGACATCCCGCTGAAATGTGTCCTGCTGGCCGCATATCCCTTATCTCTCAGGTCCTGAATGGTCTTTTCAATACGTGGAGCTGCCACAGAGAGCTGTTTGCATAGCCTGTGCTGATCATAAAAGAAAGGAATATCAAGTTCATCCAGACAGGTCTGGATTATTTTACAGGCTTTTTTCTTCTTGCCAAGGGGTCTTTTTTCAATTTCTTCCATGACCTTTGAACAAAAAATACTGTCATGTAATTTCCCAAGCCAGAGAAGACCTCCTGATTTCATTTCAGTCCCACATTCCGGGCAGGTTTGTTCCATGAAAACAGAGTAGCCTTTTTTCCATTCACGGTAACTGCAATTGTCACAATGTGTGACATAACCCAGCTCCTTAAGTGTCCGATCAGCGTTCTTAGCCCCGCTTTTAATCCCTACATAAGCCCTGACATAATGACGCGTGGCGTGAGAGAGCAATACTTCCATTCCTTTCTCATGACGTGCCAGATGACGGGCAATAGACCCCAGCAGTATCCTCAGTCCCATTTCACTGTGATATTCATTGTTAAGTGCAACTGCAGCGTACTTGCGAATACCGGAATTCAGGTGAGCTCCGCAAAGAGGAGCAGTGTCAGTAGCTGTAACCTCCAGCAAGTTTACAGCAGAGCGACTGGCCGCATCCAGATAGGGAGCAGGACTTCCAAAAGGGTCCAGGTCCACGATATTGAATCGTTTTTCATGCAGGAGAGTATTTGCATTTCTACAGGATGTTTCAGCAATATCGGACAGGTCATTGAGTTTAATGTTTTGCTTGATAAAATCACAGGCCCCTGCATCCCAGTCATTAAGTGTCGTCCTGAGACCTATCTCATTTGCTATGCGAAGCCCTCTGATGCCGGAGGCTGCCATTGCATCCACATAATCGATCTCTGAAGGTGGCCTTTCTTCAAAATCGAAATTTTCCTTAACAAAAACAGAAGTTGCTGCCACGGTAATATCCCGGTTAAGTTCCATATGAGAATTATAGAAAACCGGTGAATTCACAGGCAGTTTGTCTTCAATAGCAGCGGAAGGAACCTCCACTTCGGTGGTCCCTTCTGTTATTTTTCTTGTTTCCATGTCTTCCACATGACATGGTTTTTTTATTTAACCATAATTGTCATATTCAATCCAGAATACGGAGGTATGTAAAATGAATAGTTTCCTGTTTCATTGAAAGTATACTTAAAAGTCCTCCCATAAGGAATTCTCTGATCTTCCCACAAACCATCTTCACTTTTCAGTGTAAATACACCAGGTTCTTTTTTCTGGTTTCTCCACACAACTGTGTCTGTTCTATTGATTTCTCGTACTTTAGAACCAATATAAAAACTGTTTATCAATATATAGTGAGTCTTTGGAGTATATTCCTCCAATTCCGTATCATTGGCTTCACTTACATTATCTTCTTCATCCACATCTTCAGCTGGCTGGATATCTTCAGCTGACTGATTATCTTCAGCTGACTGATTATCCTCACCATTTACTGGAACCTGCTCATCCTGATCCGTCGTATCCTGTGTTGTACAGCCCAATCCCAGCAGGGATATTACAATTAAAAGTATGATTATTTTTTTCATTCGACCACTCCTCTAATTATTTGTTAAATAATAATTATCTCTACATTTATCAAACTTTCCGGCATAAATAAACATCAAAGATATCTATTTAAATATATATGTCAATATGTGCCGCGGTCATTTTCATTAATGTATAAAAGGAGAATGCATCAATGTCTGTAAAAAACCCCCTCGGCGAAAAGATAAGCCAGCTCAGACAATCCAGGGAGATGTCACAGGAAGAACTGGCAAAAGCAAGTAACAACGATGTTGAACTGATAGATAAACTGGAAAACGGAGCTCTTGTTCCTTCACTAACACCTCTTTTTAACATTGCAAGAGCCCTGGGTGTCCGACTTGGCACCTTTCTTGATGATGCTCCCCAGAACGGCCCGGTGTTTGTAAAATCAGGCAAATCGAAACATGTTGTCCGCTTTTCCGGCAAATGCTCCAATTGCAAAGAGAGTTCACTTGAATTCAACTCATTAGCGGCTGACAAACAGGACCGCCATATGGAGCCTTTCATAATTGATGTACATCCACAACAAGGAGAACACCCCCTATCATCCCATGAGGGAGAAGAATTTATTTATGTGCTGGAAGGTGAAATCGAGATTCTCTACGGAAAAGAGACATACAATCTTGAAGCCGGTGACAGTATCTACTACGATTCCGTAGTTCCCCACGACCTGCATGCAGTAGATGAAGATGCAAAGATAATGGCAGTTGTATACACACCCTACTAAGGAATTCCTATGTTCACACTAACAGTTACCCCACGTTTTGGAGATGTTGACGGCCTTCGTCATGTAAATAATACCGTAATTCCCGAGTGGTTCGAAAAGGGGCGAAATCCTATATTCCGAATATTCACTCCAGATCTGGATCTCACTCCGGAAAAGTGGCGGCTTATTATGGCTCGCACAGAATTCGATTTCCTGGGAGAGATGTATTTTGACGGGGATGTCGAAATACGTACCTATATTGCCCGCCTTGGTAATTCCTCTTTTACAATCGGGCATGAAGCCTGGCAAAGAGGAGAATTAAAAGCAAAAGGCAAAGCAGTAATTGTACATTATGATTTTATGGAAAAGAAGTCTTTACCAATTCCACCTGAGATACGTGCAAGGCTCGAGGAACACCTGATAGAGGAACAGTAAACATAAAGGAGCTGGTACTATTCGTTTTGAAAACGAGACTATAACAGATGTCTTCGAAGAGATGGTTAAAAAATATCCCCAAAAGGATTTTATGGTTTATCCAGACCGGAATCTTCGTTTTAATTACAGTCAGTTCAATGAGCGTGTGGATGACCTGGCAAAAGGTTTGCTTGCCCTGGGACTTAAAAAGGGGGACCACATAGGCATATGGGCCCGCAATGTACCCGACTGGTTGACTTTCCTGTTTGCAACTTCTAAAATCGGCGCAGTCCTTGTAACTGTAAATACCTCATACCGAAGCCACGAACTTGCTTATGTGGTAAAACATTCAGATATGAA
Organism: Methanohalophilus sp. WG1-DM; assembly: GCF_004104135.1. Lineage (NCBI taxonomy): Archaea > Methanobacteriati > Methanobacteriota > Methanomicrobia > Methanosarcinales > Methanosarcinaceae > Methanohalophilus > Methanohalophilus sp. WG1-DM. The sequence continues at coordinate 8,452 of NZ_RRBA01000021.1, forward strand.
AGCACTGGCTATAATCGATGGATTCAGGAATGTGGACTATGTTCAGACTGTTTATGACATTGTGCCTGAACTCAAAACACAGCAAAGAGGAAATCTTACAAGCCAGGAATTCCCTGAGCTAAATCATGTAATCTATATCGGACAGGAAAAACACAGGGGCATGTACAATACCCGTGAATTGCTTCTGCTTGGAAAACATTGTCCTGACTCCGAACTTGCAAAAATAAAAGCTTCCACTACCGCTGATGATGTGGTCAACATGCAGTACACCTCCGGTACAACCGGTTTCCCAAAAGGAGTAATGCTGACCCATAAAAATATCCTCAACAACGGTTATTACATCGGTGAAAAACAAAAATTCACAGATCAAGATCGCCTGTGCCTGCCTGTGCCCCTATTCCACTGTTTTGGGATTGTGCTCGGCGTACTTGCGGCCCTGAGCCACGGGGCAACGCTGGTTATGATTGAAGCATTTGATCCGCTTCTTGTACTCGCAGCAGTCCAGAAGGAAAAATGTACGGCCCTTTATGGCGTACCTACCATGTTCATTGCAGAACTCAACCATCCAATGTTCGATATGTTCGACCTGTCATCCCTGCGTACAGGAATCATGGCAGGGTCACCGTGTCCCAAAGAAACCATGAAAAAAGTCATTTCAGATATGCACTGCGATGAGATCACAATTGCTTACGGGCTCACGGAAGCCTCTCCGGTAATGACCCAGACCAGTACCGATGATACCATTGAAAGGAGGGTCAGTACCGTAGGTATAGCAATGCCACAAATCGAAATCAAAATAGTTGATCCGAATACAGGTGAAAAACTCGGCCCCGGACAACAAGGTGAAATCTGCTGTCGCGGCTACAATATAATGAAAGGTTACTACAAAATGCCTGAAAAGACAGCCGAGACAATTGACAGGGATGGATGGCTCCACAGCGGTGATCTGGGGACCATAGATGAATATGGGTACTACAAGATTACCGGACGTATCAAGGACATGATCATTCGTGGCGGGGAAAATATATACCCAAGAGAGATCGAAGAATTCCTGTACACCATAGACGGTGTCAGGGATGCACAGGTGGTAGGTATCCCTGATGACAGGTACGGTGAGATCGTAGGTGCTTTTGTAATGCTTCAGGAAGGAACTGACCTGAGCGAGGAAGACATACGCGAGTACAGTATGGAAAAAATTGCACGGTACAAAGTTCCAAAACATGTATTTATAGTGGATGAATACCCAATGACAGCAAGTGGTAAAATCCAGAAATTCAAGTTGCGTGAGATAGCGACTGAGTTACTTGAAAAGCGCAAACATGGAGAAGAGCAGATTTAATTCTCGCTCTTTTTACTCATGAAGTGATATGTCATAATCCAGCGCCGTTGTTTTTTTAGCAAATTCACTGCCACTATGTATCAGTTCATCTGTGCTTCTTTTCAAATTGGCAGGAATGTCGGGTCGGTTTTTCTCTCTGCTCAACAATATCCATCAGTGTACTGTCAGTGACATGAAATATTGATTGGTTCATTGCTTAATTAGTTTGTATGAACAAAGGTAAATTATCTCAATTCCCTTTTTCTTTTCGGAATTTGTGAAGAGCGATCTCAATGGTAGTACTCAGGTCTTTTTCAGTAAAAGGTTTCAATATATATCCATCCGGATCTGTTTCTTTGGCTTTCTTAAAAGTTACATCATCCGAATGAGCCGTAAGATAAACCACCGGCAGAGAAAATCTATCTTTGATTGTTTTGGTTGCTTCAATACCATCCATATCCCCTTTAAGCCTGATATCCATAAGTACCAAATCCGGGAAAGTTCCTTCTACCTTGGTGATAGCATCCTTTCCCGTAGAAGCAACGCCTGAAACAATATAACCCAGGTCTTGCAAACGGCGTTTTATAACCATTGCCACTATAGCTTCATCTTCTACAACCAGTATTCTTGATTTTTTCAATATCACACCTCTTTATCCCTAAAAGTAATCCTGAAACAGGTCCTGTAATCTGTAGTATCAAGTTCAATATCCCCTTCTATCTGGCTTACGAGATTGGAAACAAGTTGTAATCCCAGTGATTCGGTATTTCTGAAGTCGATATCATCCGGGAAAGCACCCCCTGAATCTTCAACATTAAGTATTAATTGACCTGCAGACTTAAAAAAGTCAATGCTGATTTCCCCATTCTCACCCTTAATAAAAGCATGTTGCAGGGCATTTGAGGTCAATTCATTGATAATAATGCCCAGAGGTACGGCAGAATCCATATCCAAGTATAGATTCTCGATATTAAGATGAATTTTGATAATCTCCTCATCAACATTATAGGAATTGATGAGGTGTTCAACAAGATCTTCGATATAATCCGATAAATTAAGACTGGTGAGGTTTTCTGAATGATACAACTTTTCATGGATCAGGGCAATTGAACGTACCCTGTTCTCACTTTGCTTGAAGACCTCCATAACTTCATCCGATTTGAAATTGAGAGATTCAAGGTAAAGAAGACCGGAGACAACCTGTAAATTATTTTTAATCCTGTGATGAATCTCCTTAATTCGAATCTTTCCCATCTTCTTCAAAGCCTCTTCAGCCTTTTTACGTTCATTGATATCCAGAATGATTCCCTGTAATTTATTTGAATGGTTTGCAGAGAAGTTACCGATGAAAGTTCTCTCCTCAACCCACTTGATCTCTCCATCCCTCGTAATTATTCGATATTCATAATTAAATTCCTTATCACCCCTGTTAATTGCTTCAAGGAGATTCTGCTCAACGTTTCCAAGATCTTCAGGCACTACTATATCCGCATAGGTAATGTTGCCCTTCGTAAACTCATCCTGGGTATAACCAAACTGGGAAATGTTCCTGGATACAAATTCTACCGGCCAGTTTTTCTGGGACTTCCACTTGAATACGATGACCGGGCTGCGGTTTACTACATCTTCCATTTCTGCACGCAACCGGTTTGCATCCTGTAGGCTATCAAGCACCTCATTGAGTCCTTCCGGAATCTTCTTGAAATCAATGTCTACATCCGTATTTGCCCTGATGTCAAGGTCACCTTCCAGAGCTGAATCCGAAATTGTCCTGAACTCATCCACAATCCCGTTTATCCGATTGTTAAAGGAAGCTGCGATAAGATATGCCATCAGTCCCATAAAAACGATAGAAAATGTATAGATCGTAAACAGATCCGACCGCAGGGAAGCTACGCCTGCAAAAATCTCATCCTTCGGGACAGAAAGAAGAATTGAATAATTGCCTGTCGAAATGGGTTCATAAAAGAGTATCACATCCTTCCCGTTTGACGGGTCAACGATATCGACATAACCACTTTTGCCCTTTTCAATATCACTGGCAACCTCATGAAAGACGGGATTATCAAAGTCCCTGAGTTTTTTGGAACCAATCCAATCCTTATTTGTGGGATGGGAAATAATAATACCGGTATTGCTTACCATAAACAGATAACCGGTCTCAAACGCCTTTACACTACTAACCGTATTATCTACGTAATCCAGACCTACATCCACCCCGCCTATACCTATGAATTTATCGTTTTCAATTATCGGGGAGACATAACTCACAATCAAAGCACCCTGATAGAAATAGGGCTCGGTTAATACATCCTGCTTTGTCCGTTTTGGTAACTGGTAATAATCTGATGTACTGTAATCAACAAGTGGCTCAACATCTATATCCCCCCCTATCCTGTTCCAGTAGGGAAGAAACCTTCCCGTCCCATCATGAGCTGTGGTATTTATGTAACGTTCATCCTCTCCATCAAAAGCATCGGGCTCAAAGCCACTATAAGTTCCTATCAGCTGAGGATTATCCTCAAGTATGCTGCGTACTACATGACTGGCTTCTTCTCTTGTAGAAGAATCATGAATAGCACCCATTGTGGTGGCTATATCCCTTGCAATAGCCATATTGGACTTCATATCTGCATTGAACTGGTTGGCATAACTTTGTGCCATTTTAGCAGATTGGTCATAAGCGAGCTGTTCCTCCTGTGAAGTAACCGTTGATATGACTATTGAAGATGAAATAGACAGGATGAGAAAAACACTGACCACAATATAAAGAACAAGTTTAAACCTCAGTGACAGGTCTTTCCATGCCAAATCACTCACTTCCGTTTATGATTTCAGACAGCATCTCAGAGGAAACAGGAACAGAAAGGTCACGATAATAAACAAATAGCTGTGTCCCCCATTCAATTGATCCCTCAGTGAAACTTATTATGTCCCTGTGGTCATACATGTGTGATTTATTGAAAAAACAGAAGTAAGTAAAATCATCACCAATAATCAATGAAGGAATGTAGTCGTTTTCCCGGAAAAGCCTTATATCAACATTTTCCTGCTCGATCAGTTTTTGTATATCTGAAGGCGATTCGGCCAGTATTCTTTCCATTACTGAACCCGTAAAAATCAATTCCAGATTCTTGCCTGCAGAAGAAAGGGAATTAAAAAATTCAACATAATCAGGATGGAAAAAAGAAATCAGACATTTAATATAATTGGATTTGAGCATATTTGAATGTAACTGCAGTTGCAGATCATACATGTGGTCAAGATCGGGTTCAATAACTTCAACTTCACCCAGCTGACCTATATTTTCCACCAAATGGCGGGGAATTGCCTCCATATCGCGTGTGTCCCAGTAATACTCCTTTGAATCAAAAACATCAAGCATACATGCAAGTGGTGACAGGTTTTCAACTATCAAGCGCCCGGTAGTTGTAAGGTCATAGATCCCCTCATCATCTTTGAAGACAAGGCCTTTTTCCCGTAACTTTTTGATTTGAGGAAGAATGGAGGAAGAGGTTACATTTAGATGCTCTTTTACTTTTTTTATATCAGTGGGACCTTCAAGCAAAAGCAAAAGGAATCTTTCTCTCTTGTCGGAAAGAAAAATAGTGTCAATAAGTTCCTGTGGAGTCATCTAATATCCTTCAAATTTCAATCTTTTCACAAAGAGAGCAATAATAGTCGAAAAGCTCATCTCCCCATTTAAGGGCACTCTCGTCAAAACTCATTATATCTTTATGATCATAACGGCCGTTTTTATCAAGAAAACTTATGTAAGTAAACCGCTCTGAAGTGTCAAGGCCCGGAGGTCTGCTATTTTCCGGGAAAATATAGGCATGGATATGAGGAGCCCTTATAAGCCGGATCATTTTAGAATTACATGACTGCTTCATTCTTTCAAAAACCGGTGGTGTCATAATCAATGACATGCTTTCTGCATGTTCCATTAATTCACAATAAATATCAGGATATTCCGGTCGGTAAAAAGAGATTATCGATTTTATATTTTTGGACTTGAGCAGGTTTTCAGTGAATTCCCGGGGAATTTCAAATGTATGGTTCAGGTCTGGTTCAATCAAAAGGTAATTTCCAAGTTCATACAGCCTGCGAAATAATTTTGGTGGTAGTTCACTTAAGTCATGTTCTTCCAGATAGGCATTATCATTGTTCACCATCTCTATCGTGTTCAAGAGAGGAAGCATTTTCTCAACAATTAATTCCCCAATCGTGGAAAGACAGTATTGATCACCCTCTTCAACTATCAGGTACTTCTCTTTCAGTTTTTTTATCTGGGGCATCATCCCCCTGGAAGTCACATTCAGAGATGTCTTGATCTGATCGATGTTCCTGGGACCTTCCATTAAAAGAAGCAAGAGATTTAATCTCTTATCAGAAAGCCAAACCGTATCACTTAGCGAAGAACCCATTATATCGGATAGCTGATGGAAGTGTATATTATTAATAGTTTCTGTATAAAAAAGGGAAAAACAAGATCGGTATCATATACCGATCTTGACCAGTGGTCTCAGAACACCAGACCCAGGTCTTCGAGTTTCTTCTTTGCCCCGTCATAGACCTTGACGTATTCCTCGGTCGGTGTAACGGTTGCAACATCATAACATTCCTGGAACGTCTTGCCTGCAGGCGCGTTGGCATAATCGCCTTCATAGCTTGCTACAAGTTTATCCAGAATCTGGTTGACAGTATCGATATCCATACCAGCGGTTGCACGTGCGACTTCTCCCATCATACGTGCTTCCATACCGGTAGTCTTGTCAGTTATGACCCCCTTTGCAGATGCAACACCGGACAGGATCTCACGACCGGATGCCGTATCGGTCATGGACTGGGCAGCAGCCTCAAGCAGGCACATCTCGGTACATGGACCTGCACATGGATAGTACTGGTTACCGGACAGCAGATCTGTGAAC
>NZ_RRBA01000022.1:0-8432 GCF_004104135.1 Methanohalophilus sp. WG1-DM
CACGGGAGTGTCAATTATCGGCAACATTTCCTTGGGCATTGATTTTGTAACCGGCAGGAAACGGGTCCCCAGCCCCGCCACCGGTATCACGGCCTTTTTTACATCCATTTCAGTATCCTCTGGTATCATTTTCTGTTAAGTCTGATGTGTCCAATTGATATTAGGTTTTGGTCTTTAAATGATAATTTGGGGTGATCGCAACGCTGCTGCCCGACCTGATCGATAAAACACCGGGTCGGTTTTTGTAGGCAGACTCCTGAGATACTGCTCTGGCCGTTTATGGGATGGGGTTTCCCGGCCATATCGATGGTTTTTGTCTCGGAATTTTTCGGGACCATGATCTGCTTGGTGGGTGCTGTGTGATGGTACAGTAGGGTGAAATGATACAGATAATGTCTGTATATTTTGTCGACTGTATTCGATAAAATAGTAGGAATTTATCGTATATGGAAGACAAGCCCGGATTTATCAATCAGGGATTGCAGGCATCTATATCTACCAGCTGGTTCTGGCTGCCTGATGATGAATTCACTTTTTATTGCCACAACAATTATTGTGTAAACAATAATGTGTGAAATCAATCCTTTACATATTAGCCAGAAATTTCCTTCCAGACAAAGACTATTTGGGCTATCCAGAAGATATGAATCAATATGTTACCGGACAGTTGTAATTTCTGCCCTGCCAGGGCAAATTGATTGAGAAAGACACCGACGTGGAAATCCAGAAAGCAGATGGGAAACGTGTTTCTTTGAGAGTACCTGCCTATGTGTGTGATACCTGCGGGGAGGTTTACTATACGCCGGAGGTTTCCAGGAAACTGGATAGGATTGCTTACAGCAGTTAAGTGGCGATTATCATTATACTGACAAGATACAGATAGATATCGTGTCCATTTTCATTCACGTAATATAAATAACGTGTGAACAAATTTACCCATAATGCTTGATTTAACTGAATTGAAGAGAACATTTGTTTTAAAATCCAGTATTGCTGTGATATCGTACAGAGACTGAAAAGCTATCTGAATATTTACTGTCCGGACAAACAGCATCTGTATTGTGTGGAAGTAGAAAATAATTGCGAGGAGATACGTGCCACAAATGGACCTCTATACTTTCATAGAATGTTTAGCAAACATTGACAAATCCCGACTGCATTATACTGCTCATTTTATTAAACGGTGGGAAGCACGATTAAGTTATTATTTTAGTGAAATTGAAGATATATATGATGTAATAGCAAATCAGACACCGGTAGGCATCATAATCCAGGATGAGGGAAAATTTAAAGTACATTATACGATAGATGTTGTATACGACTTAATCATTGTTTTATCCATTAAACGATTAAATCCATTTGAGATTTCATTGGTAACTTCATACAAACAGCGTGCAAACAGAAGAGTGAGAGAAGATGAAAAAAGTGATTAATATCAATAGTAAGAGCGACTACTGGGATTATGACTCACTCAACGATAGTTTTTTTGTATTTTCAAAAGGAGTCCAATACAAGTCTTCTATAGAAATTGATGGTGTTTTATTGGATGTTGGAATGGACAATTCGATTGTCGGGATTGAAATACTTGATGCAGCCAAAAGATTTGGAATTTCCAAATATGACATGAAGAATCTTAAGCAGATCAAGGCAGATATCAAGGTTTCAGAAGAATCTATCAATATTAAACTATTATTGGAAGTTTCTAAACGAAATCACGAATTGCCATTAAAATTATCGATTACCGGGGCAAATGAGATGAAGTTGCCATCTACAAGTTCTGGCACGATGGCTGTGGCTGCCTGAAATCCGTTCAGATGTGCGGATATTTTTGTATCATGCTAAGTTACTGCTGTGATATCTCACAAAGAGTCAACTACACCCTAATGAAAGGGACTTGAATGTCAATTAACATTGGTCCAGCCGGCTGACAAGAACCCCTGAGATTCCAGGATATACCTGAAATACCGTTTTTTTTGTGTTCAATGTACATTCCACCTCAGCCCTCCATTATTTCCACAACATTTACAGCCAAAACCCAAAAGATGAATTTATAAAATGGGGTGTAAGAAAATGGCATCGAATAAAATGTACCTATTTGTTCTTCTGATGATAATTGGCGCAATGGCATTAAGTGGTTGTTCAAGCGGAGACCCGGGTGTTGATGATATACCCTCTGAATATGAAGAAACTAGAAGTATTAATCTGGGAGATAACATTTCATTGACCCAGTATGAAATAGAGACACAGGATTCTTCTCAGGTTTTAAATGACCTGCAACAAACGGCAGAAAGTGAAGGCTGGGAAGTTATAGCTGACTGGGAAGGAGATTTTGCAGGATATAAAGTAGGAGTTGCTCTTGAAAAAGACGATAGAATTATGGGCATAAATACAGCTGTTAATGGTAATATCACGACTGCTACAGTAATTACCGGTCCAAGAAAAGGAGTTAACGTCGCCGACATGAACAATGATGAGACAAGTTCCCAGGTTGCTGAAGAAGAACCTGATGCTCCCCCTACCACGGATGTAGATGGCCAGGACTTTGCAGATGCACCCAGGTATCCCGACTCTGTAAGGACAGACTATACTTCACTCACGACAGGTTCAGATGTTACTCAGGAAAAAGTGCAATATTTAACTTCTGATAATCCCGAAGATGTCAAAATTTTCTACGAAAATGAGCTGGAGGCACAGGGATGGGAAAATATTCAATCCCAAATGTTAACTGAAAAAGGGGATGTCAGGATATATGTGACAGCCACCAAAGACAGTAAAACTTTAGAAATTGGTACGCAACCCAGTTCGGATTATGATGATATGGATGAAATTTTAATCTACGTGGAAACAAGGACAGCTTAAAATGAGTGAAACACGTATTGGGCTTGAGGAAAATATCGCTGGTGTTTTGACCTATCTCCTGGGTTTTATTACCGGCATTATTTTTCTTTTAATCGAGAAAGAGAACAAATCTGTGAGATTCAATGCAGCACAGTCGATCGTTGTCTTTGGTGGTCTTTCCATACTGAACATCATAGTGTCAATGGTCCCGGTTCTAGGAGGAGTGATATCTTCCCTGATAGGTTTGGTCAGTATAGTATTGTGGGGATATCTGATATACATGACCTATACCGGGAATTTAGTAAGGCTTCCTGTGGCTTCAGAGTATGCGAATAAAATTATTGCTAATGATGTGTAAGTGTTTCCGCGTTTGGAATGCTTCACCCCTTCCTTTTTATAATTAGCACTGCACCCGCGGTCAGTGCTACAGCAAATATGACAGTTTATCCGGATGCCTGTGGACCTGTGTCCGTTAGGAAAAGAGAAGAAACAGGAAGCCCCTTTCGTAAGGGAGGGGTTCACCATCAGTACCATTATCAATATACGAAACACAATCATAAGAAACATGTTCCGTAAATTTGTTGATTGGGCCGTTTTTACTCCCCGGATGCGGGAAGTCACAGAGGGAGAAAGAGTGATTCTGATTGGTCTGGAAGATAAAGACTTACAGGAAAAGTTTCAATAAATCATTCTGAATTTCTTTTTGTTTGTACAAATGAACATTTCCAATTATTTTAAGGACATTGCTGGAGTCCATTGTGAATATTTTGTTCACCCGAACCCAGCTACCCTGGCGAAGTGAGCCTTCAAATAAATCGCTATCTGAAACATAGACAGCACAATTGTCTGCAGGTTTTCTGGATGTAATCTGGCACAGTATCACGTCCCGCCTCATCTGATCAGAAACAGCGATCGCCGGCCTGAGTTTGGTATTATTGTTGTCTGTAAAAGGGAAAGGAATGATAACTATGCTTCCTTTATAAATCATCGATTACTTCCCCAGATAGTCTTTCAAATGATCCCAGGCAGCATCTTCTTCAGGAGTGTCCCATTCTTTTGAAAGGGATTCCTGGGAAGCGATAGCACAACTTAATCCTTCTTCGATGAAAGACAAAGGTCGAATCTCAATGTGGTCATCATACACAAAAACGGCTGCTTTGTCGCCTATCTTCATGCCGGAATTTCTGTATGCACCGGGAATTGTAATTTGCCCTTTTTTGCTGACAGTCACACTTTTTACATCTATTAAAGTCATAAAATACCCATATGTCTTACAAGTAAGATAGTATATACCTCTTTCGAGAAAAAGACTTACAACATCTCAAATAATGAAAGTGCAAAAGGTTGGACCGGATGTGTATTATTCACTGAAGGAAAAGGGCGGGTTTGTGGACTGGTATCCTGAAAGCAGGAACATTTCGCCCTGATAAGCCGGGCAGGTTTTACTCCACGGATGGAGGAGGTCGCAGAGAAAGATGGAGTGATTCTGATTGGTCTGGAGGATATGTTACAGACTAATCGCTCTGTAGAAAACCTACCACAGTAATAAACATACACCTGATATTAGAGAGGATATGGGACCGGAGAATATAGAGGGGGATTGTGGTGTATTGGGGGTACAATGATGTTTTTAGCCCGGTCCCTTTCACTTAATGATGACACAAAAATATTAGTTATGTTATATAAGTGTGACTGTTTTCATTCATGAGCCGATTTATGTCAACTACCCCCTTACGGAAGGAGTCTTCTGTTTCAAAAGAGATGAATCATATTAGCACCCGATGAATATGTATACCTGCACAACCCTATATGTTTGATTGCAAAGAGGGGGGATCAGATGCCAATAACAATAGAAGAAGTATTAAACCGGGGCTTTACTGCCTGGACGAAGAATTTGAAGATATCAGTTCCGTTCATTCTTTCTGTTATCATAATAGGTATTATCTGGATAGCTTACATGTTTTTGTTTATAGCAGCAGTAGTACCATCTGTAGCGCCACTGATGGCCGACCCTGTCATGGACGATATTATTGAAGCAATCACTCCACATATTGTGTACTTAGGTGGAGGATTTGCGATATTGCTGATAATCAGCTCTTTAATAGAAGTGTTTTTTACAGCCGGTGCGGTAGGCATGGCAAAAGATGTAGCACTAACTGGCAGGACCAGTTATGAAGAGATGATCAACTCCGGCAAGAAACATTTTTTCAATTTATTCCTGTTCCAGATATTGTTTTATCTGATAATGCTGGCAGGCGTTGTATTTGTCATACCCGGTATTTTACAGGTGGGCGACCTCACCAATATTGATGCGATAATGCAAAATCTGTTAGTACTGGGTGCTGGATTTTTGCTATGGATTATTTATGGTATTGCAGTAAGTATCATATTAGCAGTATCCTACTACGCACTTGTTGTTAACGATCTCGGACCGATTCAGGCTCTAAAGACCGGGTACAGGTTCTTTCTTAATAACAAGGCCGCTGTTGTGATATTGTGGTTACTTACCATTGTGGTGGTTGTTGCACTCAATTCTCTTGGTACATTGTTTGCCTCATTTGAGTATCTTTCAATTATATGGAGTATCATAAGCACTGTGCTGAGTATTGTGGTAATACCTGCAGTATTCACTTTGTGGTGGACTTTCCTGTACATGGGAAAAACCGGCCAGGATGTACGGGATCCCAAAAAGATTGATGAGCCTGAAATCAGTGAACCGGAATCAACTGAGTGAGATCTTAATTCAAATTTTGATCTAAGATCTCCTTTCTATTTTTAAATAATCGAGGAAGGAGTGCTAATGATAAATTATTGTTTATTGCTATCAAATCTCTCCTCAAAGATTTCTGCGATTTTATATGAGAGGCTATTTAGATAGACGGTGCCCCAGAAAGCCACTACAATTGCTCCTATCAAATTGAATAGCATATCCCCCATTGTATCGTGAATACCATGCTGGGCAAGAAAAGCGCCTATTTCAAGCATCAATGCCAATTCATCAGTTATGAATTCCAAAATCTCCCATATTACACCTGTTGAAAGGATAAACAGGGGAATGAATACAAACATCGTTCCCGGAGGCATATGGATTTCCGGATCATAAATATCAATAGCCCTTACAATTACATATCCTGCAGCCGCAATTGTACTTGAAGATACGGCATGGGTCAGATTATCCCATCTGGCAAGGTTATCATATAACCAAAATGTACCAAGAGCATCAAGGAATACTGCAATAGTTATCCACAAAGCTAATGACGGATCAAGATGAAGATTATATCTCTGTCTCATAAATGCAGGCACAAAAGTAATTATCAGTGCTAAAAATGCACGTAGCAATATATGCAGATCCCTTGAGAGAACACCAAGTATTAATAGTATTACAAGACATGCCTGTAAAAATCTTGTTATATTCTTTTGTTTCTGGACAGATAAACCCAACCGCTTTCTAATAACCTTCGGCGGTTCTGAATGGATGTATTTCTGGGATACATCCATACCCCCATCTGGAAATATGATGCTGGAAGTGCCTTTTCCTATCATGGTTTTGAAATACCATCCAAACAAAACGCCTGCAACAATACCAGCAATCAGTGCATAAATGAATTCATACATTACTGCAGTATTGATCACATCCACCGAGCGGCCATCAAGGAGAAATGTAGTTCCAATCATTACGTCCAGCGCCCATCTCATGAAATGCCACATACCGGTTACAGCAAGTGTCGTAATTATCACAAGGTAAATTGCAAACTTAGGATTCATTCGCACTGAAGTAAACCAGTTTATTTCAGCCACAATTAAAAGGGAGAGCGTAGCGACCGAAATATACACAGGAATCCGTGTAAGGAAAAAATAATAGGCTGTTGTATTTCCAACAATAGGGATCAGTACCAGGAGCAATAGTAACCAGTATGGCATTACAGATGGTTTACAGAAAAATAATCCTGGCAAAATAACGATAATTACTATAAAGATGATCAGAATTGTCCATGTATAACGTCCTTCAAAAAAATTCACGGTTGCCAGGAATATAAGTACCAGTACGATAGCCCAGGATAAAACAGTGTTTAAGCGGGTATCATGTAGAAGATAAATCAGTTCATCCTTGTTATCCATCATTGGAATATCTCCTGTCATTGGAAGATAAAAAGGTAAATTTATAGTTATTTTGTAAATTTAGAATGTTAACAACCTGACAGATTTGCACAACTAACGTTTGGGGGGAGTGTGTCAGCAGACGTTGCAGACTATCCTTTAACATAAGAATTGAATTTGAAATACCTGAACAGAGAAGGGGTTTTCTCTGCCAGTCTTTTTTGAGGTAACTTCGAACGAATTCGAACCTTAGACAATTTTTTAATACCTAGCGGTACATCTAGTATATGAATAAAGGAGAAGATAAAATGGCTCAGGAAAATAATAAAGATAAGTCATATTACGTAATCATTGCACTTTCAGTAGTTCTGGTGCTAATGGCAGCTACGTTGTATGCAGAATCGGTGGGTGGATCTGACAGTGATTCAGAAAATACTCTGCAGATGAATGGAAATGCGGAAATGATGGTTGTGCCCGACACTGCAACCCTGAACATTGGTGCAGAGGTCATGGCCCCTACTGCAGAAGAAGCGAGTCAGGAGAATGCAGCTATTATGAATGCGGTTATCGAGGAACTTAAGGACCTTGGCCTGGAGAAGGAAGATATCCGGACATCACGTGTTTCTGTGAGACCTGAATACAATTATGAAGAAGGGACACGAACAATTGAAGGGTATTCGGCTTCCAATAGTGTGCAGATTACCACTACAAATCTCGATATTCTCGGGGAGATGATTGACAGGTCTGCATCTGCAGGAGCAAATCAGATCGGAGGAATTTCTTTTAGTGTTTCTGATGAAAAACAGAAAGAATTGCATGAGGACCTGATCACCGAAGCTGTGGCCGACGCGTCATCAAAGGCCGAAGTACTGGCTGAAAACCTGGGTGTGGAGATTGTAGGTGTAAAGTCATCATCGATATCCGATGGTACTCAGCCAAGAACATATTATGAGGAAAGTTTGGCAATGGGTCCTGCCGTACCGGCGCCAACACCAATTGAGCCGGGTGAGTCCAGGGTTTCAATGTCAGTCCGGGTTACATACATTGTTCAGTAAGATTTTTGAGAAATTGATTAGAACTGCCACAAAAACAGAATTTTGGGGTTGTAGAATGGCGACTTTGCCTTCTACAATCTTCCGGGGTAACTATTATTTTAAGAAGGATGGGCAGAAAAGATACTGCGATAAGGGCTCTGCAGATTCCTCTAACTTTCACTGATTCATTTTTCATAAAAGGAAGTCCCCAGTGTGATTTTAGCCATTAAAGCCACAGAGGGGATGGATCTGTTATTTCCTGAGAATGAAGAGAAATATGTCAAATCCATAAAAAGGAAAGCCAAAAGAAAAGGAATGACTCACTCAGAGATCGATTTCCTGCTGCTTAGAAGTGGCGAGGCACCGGACTGGAAATGAAACTTGATATACCTCCCACGCCTAAAGTCCCTGGGTTCTGTGGTTGACTGCTTTCAAGTCACTTTCGTAAAGGATGCGTAGTTG
>NZ_RRBA01000023.1:0-7936 GCF_004104135.1 Methanohalophilus sp. WG1-DM
CATCGTGATATGTGCCTTATCCATCTTACATTTGTAATGCGGATTATAATCCGCATATCTATCATATCTGGATGCTTCAAGAGGTGTCGAATCTGTTTTCACATCCCTAATCTTAGTAATTCTGGATATTTTCTTTCCAATCCTGAACATTATTTCATTAAATCCCTCTTTCCCAGCCTGTATTTTACAAAATGGTGAATCGCGTTAAATCGAAGATTTAACGGGAGTTACTACATAGTAGTAACAGTGTTGCATGAAACGGAAGATTAATGATACCATTGTCCTCTTCAAAACACAGAAGTCTGGCTTCCTCATTTGTTAAGGTAGATATTGTTTTTTCAAAAGAGAGGTTTCTGTAGGATTTTACAACGATGAGCTTTATCATTGAAGAAATCTTATACCTGAGGTGCCAATCCTTATCGGCATAATAATTACGTTCTACATAGGAAGCAATGTCATCGATATCCAGGAAATACAATAACTGGCATATTGATACGCTGTCTTTGTTCAGATAACTGACTATTGAATCTCTGGTATAGATTCCGTCCAAAACATTGTGATAATATTTCATGAACTGGCATATTTTCTTATATATAAATATAATGCATGAGCTACGCTCATGCAACGTTCAGTGGTAATGAGAAAATGAGTTACACTTTTAAAGCGAAAAGCTAATTTGATAATCTCATATTAATATTAGTTTTCAGGGACAAGTTTTATCAATTGAAAATTTGTAACCATAATATCAATAAAAGCAAATTGCCATTATAATCCTAACACATTACACCATACCGGAGAATTAAGAACATATGAGGGAACTAAAACATAGCATCTTTGTATTATTTTTGCTTATAATATCAGCGGCATTGATTATTTTTGGATCTGCAGGAGCAGCAACCAACGATGATGTCATTATGAATATGACAGTTGATGACACCACGTTTAACTTTACCAACCACGAGTCTGATATAGACGGCAACTGGATACAATTACAGGGCGGAGAACCATTCCAGTTGCCCTATCCCATTTCTTTTACTTATAACGGAATAAATAAATCCACATTCACAAAAAAAGGGATTTCTGTCGACATCGATCTGAATGTGGATAGTTACTCTGACCACACTATCATCTATCCATACAAAACACATCCGATGTATGTCACTGGTGATGATGTGTCTTTTACTTTTGATGGTTCAGAATCTTTTGCTGGTAAAGTTGTGGAAATATCGTTGATCAAGACAAATGCTTCCGGATTGTATTCGGCTATTGATAAGCTGATGGATGGAAACAAAGATAATATTGCAAATTTGATGAATTCTGATAAAGATCCAGATATTAAAACCCTTGATGAAAAAGGAAATTGCGCTGTGAATTATGACTCTCTTGACCCTGCTGACTATATAGTAGTGATCATGGAAGATGATGCCACAACCAATAGATTACTCTCAGCCACCGCATTCACGGTTTTAGACTACGATTCTACTGTAAAAGTGGAAGATACTGAAAGCGGAAAAAAAGTTACCATCAGTATGCCGAATGCTCCTCTATCTGATTATACATATGAAGCAATGTACATTGAGGAAAGTGAATACCGGGCAGAAGCCTACATGCAATACAACGGAAGCAGAGAAGGCCTCAATACATCCGTAAATGACGTATCCCTTCTTGAAGGGCTATCTCTGACAGGAATTGATTTCTCTAATCCAGCATCATCTGATTTCAAGGATAAGATCAATGCAAGCGCCGGACAGGACAAAGTCGTCATTAAAGAAGTAAGTTCATCTGATACCACTGCAACCCTGAATTTAAATACTGCAGGACTTGATGAAGGCGATTATATCCTATTTACAATGGTCAGATCAGGAGGAGATCTACTTGCCTTCAACCAGTACCCTGCTGTATCTGCAGAAGAGGAGGATAATGGCTCTGCCGGAGGAGGTAGAAGTGATGGAGGCGTCAGTGGAGCTGCTGTAAGTGGAGAATCCTATCAAAACGTTGAACAAAGAGAAGTAGCCGGTAAATACATAGCCAGGAATACCCCGACAGAATACAGCTTCGCTCAAGGCAGCGGACCGGTGGAAAACATTATCTTCACGCCGCTGATCAATGCAGGTTATACCAGTGTAGTAGTCGAAGTACTGAAAGATACATCCACTCTGGTTGATACAAAGCCTTCAGGTCTGCTCTACAACAATATTAACATCTGGATAGGTTCAAGACTCTATGAAGATGTGATCGAGGATGCTACGATCTCCTTCAGTGTGGATAAAACCTGGCTGAATGAAAATGATGTGGACTCTTCAAACATCAGATTGCTGAGATACACCACAGAATGGACACCCCTTCCAACCACAATGATCGGAGAAGATGAAGACAAGGTGTACTATACTGCAGACACACCGGGCTTTTCCAGTTTCGCAATTGTGGCTGACACGGAATCTGCACCGGTTACTGGCCCAGCAGAGATGGAGGCGGACTTCACGGCAACTCCTGTAGAAGGACAGAGTCCATTGGAAGTCACCTTTACAGCAGAGGCAGATAATGTCGACTCCTGGCAATGGGATTTCGGTGACGGCAGCACATCAACAGAACAGAACCCAACTCACACCTATGAAGAACCTGGCACCTACACTGTTGTACTGACAGTTGAGGGCGAAGGTGGAGCCGATGTTGTGGAGAAGACGGACCTGATCACAGTAACTGCACAGGAAGAAGATAAAGGAATACCTGGATTTGAAGCGATCTTTGCCATTGCGGGATTACTGGCAGTAGCAGGCCTTTTGAGAAGGAGGAACCTGTAAAGGAATTGATATGCAGGTTTTTTACCTGCATATACTTTCCGGGAAAAATCCAAAACCTTTTAATAGTAATATTATAATCCTAAAAATAGGAACTTCAGAGGATAATCATGCTTACAAGCGTAATTTCAACAACCAGTGCAATTTCATCCGCGGCAGGTGCCATTTCAATGACTACAGGTATTGGGCTGCCGGAGTATGGAGTACTGGCAGTAATAGGACTTATTTTATTGTTATCGGCAAAAGAGATACTGTCTGCGTCCAGTAAATGGAACAAGACACTCAACACTTCTCTGAATATGGGAATAATGCCACTATTGGTGGCTTTTGTGGCCATAGTGGTATTCAAAGTCGCAGAAATAGTGTGAAACTATTTTCTCTTTTTTTACATTTAATTTTTTATTTCATAATTATTCATAGTATTCCAATACTACACACTATGAATTGATTATATTAAAAAATCACAACCTCATTTGGAGTAAAGCAAAGACTTAAATAATTATATTTCTATATACATAGGTAGGAAGTGGATAATAGTGCTTACCAGTGTAATTTCAACAACCAGTGCAATTTCATCCGCGGCAGGTGCTATCTCAATGACAACGGGCATCGGACTACCGGAATACGGCGTACTGGCTGTAATCGGCCTTATTCTACTATTATCAGCCAAAGAGATACTTTCCGCTTCCAGTAAATGGAATAAAACACTCAATACATCTCTTAACATGGGAATAATGCCACTTTTGGTGGCTTTTGTGGCCATCGTTGTGTTCAAGGTAGCAGAAATAGTGTAATTTTCCTTTACATCTCTTTTTTACACATAATTTATTACTTATTTTGAATTGTTTAGAACTGGATTTGAAATGCAGTCTATCTCATAGACTGTTGATTGTTAGCTATCAGAATAGACCCAATCCGGGACCCAGATGAGGGATTACTCCAAAAAGGAATACATTTACAAATCCGTGGGTTAAAGAAACAAAAGAGATACTTTTAGTCCTGAGGAACATATAACCCAGAATCAGTCCTGCAAATGCCGTCATAAACACTTCTAAAGGGGCACCATAGCCCGAGTGCATAACACCGAACAAAAGACTGGCTATAATCAGACCGGGCCATGTTCCAAAAGTATCTGCAAGCCTGGTCTGGAGTATGAACCTGAAAATCAACTCCTCAACAAAACCCACAAAAAACACCATTACCAGAGAAATCTTGAGCAAACTGATAAATGACAGATCCGAAATCAGGTAACTATTCGCCAGGATTGCATACTCTCCCTGGGCAATCAGAATCGCCACAAGAATTGCCAGAAATATATAAACCAGCCACATCCTGTTTACATCCCTAAACCCCCTTAAAGAAAGCGTAATATCCTGATCTTTTGCAACCAGATAAACAGGAATTATAAGTGGGGCATAAATGAATATGAATACGTACAGGGTCGTATCGAAAAAGATAGGCATCGAGATATTTACCAGGCGCAACAGAGGCAGCAACATCAGGGCCTGAAAGGCCATTGTGACTTCCTTTTTGCTAAAATGGATTGATGCCAGGGGCAGGCCGAGAAGTAAAGCCACATGGATACAGATGGAAAGATAATCCATTTCGGCAAAAAGTAGCAGTTCTGCCAGCATAATGAGCAGTACCGGCACCATGATTACAGCTGAATCCCGGTTAAACTGTACATCTGAAAGATCCGGCAGATCCATGTTTTTGAAAGGATGAAATTCACTCATTTGCATCCTCCGATACATTGATCCAGAGATGCAGGTCCCTGTAGGATTCTGTGTAATTACCATTCTTGTAAAGCAAAAACTGCAGTTTCATGTCCGTGCCGTTAAACGGCGGAGTTATCGTGACAGGTTGCTCCCAGGTCTGATTATGCTCAAGGTTTACCTCTTGTATGGTTTGCAGGGATTGATTCTCCAATTGTATGTCAATAGTATAATTGACATCCTCATATTCATGATTTACCACCCCGATAATTACCTTTCCACTGTCTCCGAGAGTATAATTGACCGGGTAATCATCCGCCATTCCTCCCGGGCCCAGGATATAGAATTCGGTGAATTGTTCGCCCTGTTTGGGGGTCACTATCACGTAGATCAGGGTCACGACCGAGGCCAGAATCGAAATTACCAGAATTATTGTTAGTGCCTTATCCAGCCGAGATTGGGACTCTGAATGAAATTCATCCTGCAGGGACTCGTAGGATTGCCTTAGGGGGACGTAAAATGCTTCTTCCTCGACCAGATTGGAGCGGCGCACCACGGCTATGATACACATACCGATTGTGAAGATGGATAATGAGATCAGGATAGGCAACAGACGGATACCCCAGGGTGTGTAGTTCAATCCCAGGCCAATCAGAGGCACAACGGCAATGCTAAGACCAAAACTCAAGGCCACACGCTCAATACCATCCAGGTCATCGTTTTTGGGAAATAGGGCGGCAATCAGGGCATAACCCGGAAGGAACAATACCATGGGCAGACCCAGCACAGTACGTATGGCTGAATCACTGAGCTGTGGAATAAGAATAAATACTGCCGTCAGGAGTACCAGGCCTACGACAATTTGTATGTCAACAGGGATTTTTTTTATATCCGCCAATATGTACCCTCAAATTGATTGCAGAATCAATTGTTACAATACTTAAATATTATTCGGTCAGCAGGTATAGAATTCATATTGTAGCCGGGAAACGAATTTTCAATACACTGAGAGAAGAAGAAAAGTCCTAAAAAAATAATAATAAAGCAGGTTTCCGCTTACTTCAAATCAGTCCTGCTGCCTCAGTATCAATCCGACAGCAGCAATCATTGCAGGTGCAGCACTTCTGACCAGGCAAAAGGGCGATCGCTGAAATGGAGCAGGATACTTCCTGCTCTAAATTTAAAAAATAAGCATAAACTTAAACACATCTATTGATAATTCCACCATTGATGTTTGTGTTTGGCCATATCGGACTGACCTTACTTGCCTTCTATCTGGCAGAGCAATGGCTGCCCAGGTTGCAGGGCAAAGTGAATTATGGGTTTGTGGCAATAGGAGCGCTGCTGCCGGATCTGATCGACAAGCCGCTGGGCCGGTTTTTGCTGGCAGATACCCTTGCAAGCGGCAGGATATTTGCCCATACCCTGAGTTTCTGGATACTGGTTGGCCTCATTATTGTTTTGATATGGCAGAAGTGGCGGGCAGATTTCTTATTGGTATTGCCCGGTGCAGCAGTTTTGCATTTACTGGAAGATTCGATGTGGCAGACTCCCGAAGTTTTGTTCTGGCCGTTTCTGGGTTGGAGTTTCCCGGCCGATGAGATTGCAGGCGGATTTCTGGATTACCTGATGCACGTTTTCTCCAACTGCTATGACCCGGCCATATCGATGGTTTTTATATCGGAGGTATTCGGGATTGTGATCTGTATGGTGGGTGCTGTGCGATGGTACAGTAGGGTGAAATGATACAGATTATGTCTGTATATTTTGTCGACTGTATTCGATAAAATAGTAGGATTTATCGTATATGGAAGACAAGCCCGGATTTATCAATCCGGGATTGCAGGCATCTATATCTACCAGCTGGTTCTGGCTGCCTGATGATGAATTCACTTTTTATTGCCACAACAATTATTGTGCAAACAATAATATATAAAATCAATCCTTTGCATATTAGCCAGAAATTTCATTCCAGACAAAGACTATTTGGGCTATCCAGAAGATATGAATCAATATGTTACCGGACAGTTGTAATTTCTGCCAGGGCAAATTGGTTTAGAAAAACACCGAGGTGGAAATCCAGAAAGCAGATGGGAAACGTGTTTCTTTGAGAGTACCTGCCTATGTGTGTGATACCTGCGGGGAGGCTTACTACAAGCCGGAGGTTTCCAGGAAACTGGACAGGATTGCCTACAGCGGGTAAGCGCCTCCATAATTGCACAGGGACATATATCATGTCCATTTTTATTCACGTAATATAAATAACGTGTGAACAAATATACCTATAATGCTTAATTTGGCTGCAGTCAACTACACCCTAACGGAAGTGGGTTAAATGTCAATTAAGCATTCATTCAGGAGAATTAGTTGACACGTCTAATAATCATAGGAGATAGGACACATGAGTACACACGTTAGCCAGACGACGACTATCCCCACAACAAAAGCGATAAGAGACAGGCTGAAAAACTATGGCCATAAAGGGGAGACCTATAGTGATATTCTCACAAGGATGATGGATAGGGAGGAATTCATGGACAGAATGTACAAGCGTCTGGAAGAAAGGATAAGTTTATCTCATTGACGGAAATGTCAACCACCCCTCCCTGACGGCAAAGGCTTGAATGTCAATTAACATTGGTCTGGGTGGCTGACAAGCATCTCTGATATTCCAGGATATACCTGAAATCGCGTTTTTTGTGTTCAATGTAAATTGCACCACCAGATATGAATTGCTTTTTACAACTAAATTTTTCATCCATTACTTGCCTAAAATTGTGATTAAGGGGACAAAACATGAATGAAAATATAGATAAAGACAATTCATTGGCCGATTTGCTTGATGAGGATACTGCAGAGATCAAAGAAGGTATGGACCCGAAAGAAAGACCGGATGAATATACTTTCCACATTGGCAAACTCGAGCATACCATCGCTCAGTACTATTATAAGCAGGACCAGGATCTGACCGATAATGACGTTGAAATGAGATTGTTCAATATAATGTTTCACTTGGAGAATAAAATCAGTTATTTCTCCCATCCCCTTGAGTTATCGATTATCGCGACTATGACGGAAGTATTCAAAAAGAGACCCCTCACACTCAGTGAATTTGAATTTGTGCTGGATTATGTGATAAAAAGTGTAGAGAACAGGTCATGGCTGCCTGGCAAGAGAGCCTATCTGAATTGGATCTGTTATTTCTTGAGAATGCTTGAGCCTGAAGATGAAGAAAAATATGTCAAATCCATAAAAAGGAAAGCCAAAAGAAAAGGAATGTCCCGCTCAGAGATCGATTTCCTGCTGCTTAGAAGTGGCGAGGCGCCGGACTGGAAATGAAACTTGATATACCTCCCACGCCTAAAGTCCCTGGGTTCTGTGGTTGACTGCTTTCAAGTCACTTTCGTAAAGGATGCGTAGTTG
>NZ_RRBA01000024.1:0-5244 GCF_004104135.1 Methanohalophilus sp. WG1-DM
AGTCAATAAGTTGAGTCAGCAGCGATGCATAGTTCCCAAAGGCTCTCGCACTTTAGTACAGTATACAACGCTGGCAGGCTTATCTTCTGTGTTCGGGATGGGTACAGGAGTTACCCTGCCGCTATGGCCGCTGTCCTCAACTTATATGAGATGGATGAAAGCCAAGGCCCGGATTCGAACCGGGATGGAATCGCTCTGCAGGCGATTGCGTAGCCGCTCCGCCACCTTGGCACATTGGGCATGTGCGAAGCGTATTCATATGACGCAACCGTCATAAACTTTGCGTTTCATCGGACCGTGTATTTATGCATTACATACCTGATTTCGCCTGGAATAAGCAATTGGAAGCGGCACGGATTATTAGTAACCGCGGACTTAACACCTCGTTTCCTTAGTGCTTACATCCCGATCCTATTAAACCGGTCTTTTACCGGCATCCTTACAGTGGTCTCTTTTCAGGTTGGATTTCGAGCTTAGATGCTTTCAGCTCTTATTCTTTGGCGCGTAGCTGCTCGGCACTGCCTTGTCAGACAACCGATCGACCAGAGACGCCGTTGCCCTGTTCCTCTCGTACTAAAAGCAACTTACCTTCAGACCACATACACCTCTAGTAGATAGTAACCGACCTGTCTCACGACGGTCTAAACCCAGCTCACGATCTCCTTTAATAGGCGAACAACCTCACCCTTGGCCGCTGCTGCACGGCCAGGATGGAAAGAACCGACATCGAGGTAGCAAGCTGCCGGGTCGATATGTGCTCTTGCCGGCAACGACACAATTATCCCCGGGGTAACTTTTCTGTCAGCTTTAGCCCGCATCAAGCAGGACATAAAGGTTCGCTAGAACCGACTTTCGTCTCGCGATCCATTGCTATGCTAAATCGCGTCAGGCTGACTTATGCTCTTGCACTCTTCAGCAGGTTTCCGACCCACTTGAGTCAACCATTGCGCGCCCTTGATATCTTTTCAAGGGCGTCCCGCCCCAGGCAAACTGCCCACCTATCGGGGTCCTCCTTGCGGAGTTAGGGTCGCGACTTCAGAAGGGTAGTGTCCCATTGACGGCTCCACCCATGCTGGCGCACGGGCTTCGATGCCTCCTACCTACACTGTACATCCGAAATCACAACCCAACGACAGGCTGCAGTAAAGCTCCACGGGGTCTTCACTTCCCCCTAGAGGTCTCTAGACTTTGCACTAGAATGTAAGCTTCACCGGATTCTGGCTAGGGACAGTAGAGCTCTCATTGATCCATTCATGCGAGTCGCCAATTAAGCGACAAGGTACTACGCTACCTTAAGAGGGTCATAGTTACCCCCGCCGTTTACGGGCCCTTCTTTCCGTTGGACCGAAGTTTCAGGTACCCGCACTGGGCAGGATTCAGAGATCGTACTAGCCCTTTCGGGTTTGCGATCTCCTATGTTGGTATTAGACAGTTAGAGCTCCCTGGTCACTGCGACCTGCCATCTTCATGGCAGGCACTCCTTCTCCCGAAGTTACGGAGCCAATTTGCCGAATTCCCTTAGCCAGATTAATTCCGACACGCCTTAGCCTTTTCAGCTAGGGGCACCAGTGTCAGATCTTGGTACGGTCGTTTAGCTTCCTTTTCACGGGTCCCGGGGTGCAGTTGACTTTCGCAATAACATATTCGCCCGCTTCTCGCCATTACGGCTCTCCACGGGTTTCGATGCTTAGACAGCGCGACAACGCTGCTCAACCTACCCTGAGACGTCAGTTTAGTGCTAAACGGTACAGGAATATTAACCTGTTTCCCTTTTGGCGTACTCGAATTACGGTACGTCTTAGGACCGACTAACCCTCGGCTGACGATCATTGCCGAGGAAACCTGGCCCCTTCGGCGGTCAGGATTCTCACCTGACTATGCTGCTACTATTACCAGGATTTTCGTTTCCGTACGGTCCACAGGACTTCACAACCCTGCTTCTGCCCGAACGCAACGCCTTCCTACAAGATTACCTTTCGGTACTCCGTGGTATCGGTGGTCGACTTGAGCCCCGTCCATTTTCGGGGCCCCAGACCTCGACTGGTGGGCTGTTACGCACTCTTTAAAGGGTAGCTGCTTCTAAGCTAACCTTCCAGCTGTTTAGGGCCTGGGACACCCTTTATCTTTAACACTTAGTCGACACTTAGGGACCTTAACCACGGGCTGGGTTCTCTCCCTTACGGACTACAAGCTTACCCCAGTAGCCCGGACTCCAACTTTCTCAGACGACGGTGGTTTTGGAGTTTGACAGGGGAGCGAGGGATTTCTCCCCCGGGATCCCCAATCAGTGCTCTACACCACCGACTATCTCCGGTTAGGTCATGCTACGACATGTTTTGGAAGGAACCAGCTGATGCCGGGTTTGATTAGCCTTTCACTCCAAGACGCAGGTCACACGAACGATTTGCAGGTCAGTACCGCTTGCGGTCCTCCACGTAGCTTTCGCCACGCTTCAACCTGCCCACGCCTAGATCACCCGGCTTCGGGTCGTATTCCAATGACTCCACGCACTTGTATACGCCGCATCTTGTCCGAAGACTGCATGCTTGTTGCTTTCGCTTCGGCTCCCCTTTCGGTTAGCCTTCGCCATTGAAATACACTCCCTGGCCCGTTCTTCAAAACGTAAGATATGACATCGGCAACAAAACTCGTACAGCAGCCTCGCGACTGTTTCCTTCATTTCGCAGATCCTTTCATGCCATATCGTTCCATAACCAACAGGTTTCAGGCACTTTGAACCTCCCTTTTTGGGGTACTTTTCAGTTTTCGGTCACCCTACTAGTTCACTATCGGTCTCAAGAGATATTTAGTTTTGGAAGTTGATGCCTCCCGGGTTCCCGCGCGATATCCAACGCACGGTACTCTGGAACAATTCCAGATCCGTTCACATTAACCTACGTGACTATCACACTCTGTGGTTTGACGTTCCAGTCAAATTCGGTCTCTGTGAGATGGGATCCTTGGAAAAGTCCTTCCACACCACATGTCCCTTCTGTTCCCAGAGGGATTCGGTTTGAACTTTGCCGTGTTCACTCGCCGTTACTAGCGGCATCTCTTCGATTTCTTTTCCGGTTCCTACTAAGATGTTTCAATTCGGAACGTTCCCGATCATTACTGATCGACCATAAGGTCAAGAGGTCTCATTAGGAGATCCCCGGTTCATAGGCTTCATGCGCCTACCCGGGGCATATCGCAGCTTGACACGTCCTTCATCGGTCCTTGAGCCGAGCCATTCACCTGCTGGCATAAATGCCATTATCCGTTTGCTTACTCCAGTAAGCGTCAGGTATGCAACTTATACACGATCTCATCGTGCTCTTCCTGGTCAGAAAGAGCACATCCATCCTTCCCGGGCAAAATTACTTGCCTGGTGCATTAAATATGGACTTGCTGGGATTCGAACCCAGGGCCTCTGCCTTGCAAAGGCAGCGATCTTCCAACTGATCTACAAGCCCTTGGTATCCCAACGATGTTGGATTATATGAGTGCAATGGCAGTTTTTCGGTTTCTGATCGAAAGTTTTTTTGCTTAGGAGGTGATCCAGCCGCAGATTCCCCTACGGCTACCTTGTTACGACTTAACCCCCCTTGCGAAATTTAGGTTCGAACGCAGCACTAAAGTCCGCGCCCTCACCCATACCTCACTCGGGTGGTTTGACGGGCGGTGTGTGCAAGGAGCAGGGACGTATTCACCGCGCTATATTGAAACGCGATTACTACGGATTCCAGCTTCATGAGGGCGGGTTTCAGCCCTCAATTCGAACTACGGCTGGGTTTATGAGATTACCGTCACTTTTCAGTGTAGGAGCCCATTGTCCCAACCATTGTAGCCCGCGTGTAGCCCGGGAGATTCGGGGCATACTGACCTACCGTAGCCCGCACCTTCCTCCGATTTAGCATCGGCGGTCCCCACAGAGTACCCATCATCCAAAAAGGATATGCTGGCAACAGTGGGCACGGGTCTCGCTCGTTGCCTGACTTAACAGGATGCTTCACAGTACGAACTGACGACGGCCATGCACCTCCTCTCAGCGATTCAGGTAAAGTCTTTAGCTTGACCTACATATTGCTGTCGCCCCCGGTGAGTTGTCCGGCGTTGAGTCCAATTAAACCGCAGGCTCCACCCGTTGTAGTGCTCCCCCGCCAATTCCTTTAAGTTTCAGCCTTGCGGCCGTACTTCCCAGGTGGCTCGCTTCACGGCTTCCCTGCGGCACCTGAAACGGTCGCACCATTCCAGACACCTAGCGAGCATCGTTTACGGCTGGGACTACCCGGGTATCTAATCCGGTTCGTGCCCCCAGCTTTCGTCCCTCACCGTCGGACCCGTTCTGGTAAGACGCCTTCGCCACTGGTGGTCCCACAGGGATTACAAGATTTCACTCCTACCCCTGTAGTACCTCTTACCTCTCCCGGTCCCAAGTCTAACAGTATCCCCCGGTAGCCTAACAGTTGAGCTGTCAGATTTCCCGGAAGACTGATTAAACCGGCTACGGACCCTTTAGACCCAATAATAGTGATTACCACTCGGGCCGCCGGTGTTACCGCGGCGGCTGGCACCGGTCTTGCCCGGCCCTTGCTATCACATGCTATTTACACATGTGGACAGCCAGCATTGTATGCTGGCACTCGGTGTCCCCTTATCGCGGTTTCCCGCAGTGTAAAGGTTTCGCGCCTGCTGCGCCCCGTAGGGCCTGGATTAATGTCTCAGAATCCATCTCCGGGCTCTTGCTCTCACAACCCGTACCCGTCGTTGGCTAGTAGGTACTCTAGACCCACTACAACCTGATAGGCCGCAGACCCATCCTTGGGCGACGGATCTTTTAATCACAAAGCATTCCAGCATATGTGATCTATTCAGAATTATCCCCAGTTTCCCGGGGTTATGCTGAACCCAAGGGCAGATTGTCCACGTGTTACTGAGCAGTCCGCTATGTTCACGAAGAACATTTAACTAGCATGGCTTAGTCGAACACCGATAGCAGTAACCTCTGGCAGGATCAACCAGAATTATATGATATTTCTAGCACACCTTTTGAAGGTTAAAGGATATTGTTGGCAGGGTACCTGTTAAACAACATGGATGCTGATTAAAGGCCCTGCACAGTGAATTCTTAATACTAACGATCAGAATTCACCGAACTGCCATTGCGTGAGTCAGACAGAATTGTTATCTCCTGTCTCCATGAATATGAAGGTGATTTATTCTCCCACACACGTTCTGTGCGGGAACTCATGAATATTGCTT
>NZ_RRBA01000025.1:0-4809 GCF_004104135.1 Methanohalophilus sp. WG1-DM
TGATAGATATGCGGATTATAATCCGCATTACAAATGTAAGATGGATAAGGCACATATCACGATGATTGGTACACTTCCAATCTATATGACACATACAAAGGGTGCTGCAAATGATTCACCCGAATTGAAAAAACACATTGATGTATTGGTAAAAATGGGAGTGGACATCGATACTTATGCACTGGATGGAGGGTATGATTCGTTCAACAATCATGCTGATGTATGGTATAAATTGAAGGCAAAACCTGTTATTGCATATTCTTCTGATTCAAAAGTCCAGAATGAAGGAACAATGAAACGAATCGATCACTGGGTCAATAAGATGTGGAAAATCGTTGGATCGATTCATATGAAGTATGAGAAAAAACTTCGTTTTCTCTATGAAAACGGAAGGAAAAAACAGATCGGGATGCACCTGCGGAATGAGAACATCGAGGATGAGGGATTTGAAGAAGAATATTCAAAAAGAGCAGAATGTGAGAGAATACATAAGAATATAAAATGGACTGTAAAATTTGATGTTAGGGGATGAAGAATGCAAGTAAGGAAATGTATTCGATTATGAAGTTTGTGGCATATCAATTGTTTGTAACTGCGAATTTGCAAAATAAGGTCAAACAAACCAATTCATTTGCAAATTATGTGTGACTTAATATCATCAAATTAGAATGGGAGGAATTATGACCTAATTTGATAATCTCGCAATATTTATGGCATTGGCAGAAAGTATTTATTATGTGACATAGTTAGACATAATGCAACATAATAACGATGTTAGTGGGGTTCAGCAAGTCTTGACGGAATAACTGAAACCCCGTGCCTGGAGGCAAGGTTCGAATTTGTTTTCTGTATGTGATATGTCCTATATTTGGGGGATTATACATTTGGGAAGTTATGTCAAAGAGTAGTTGAGTTGTGGAGAATCTAATAAGGAGCTAATCTTGACACACATAGTTATACCGATTTTTTTGTGCCACTGAATCCTAAGATAGGTTTATTAAGTGCACGGTCTTAATATCTAACACTATGGAACAAACAGACCGGAACCAGCAATTGTTTTCTTAAATCCGCGATTTTCTGGAGAAATCAGATGCCAGCAGGATTTTTTCCAGATATGTCTTGATTTCCGGCTTAATAAAATATCGTTTGTATTTCCCATCGGTCTTGAAATGTACAAATCCTTCATTGCACAGCTCATTAATATGCCAGTGGACGGTGCTTTTAGCCAGATCGAATGCCTGAGTGAGATCTTGATTTGTAATTCCCGGCTTCCTGAATATAGTTATTAAAATGTCTCTCCTCGTATCATTCTGCAAGATGAATACGAGTTTTTCTTTCTAGGTGCATCTGGAAATATTCTCAAAAACCATTACAAATTTCCCCTTTCGGACATATTTTATTTTGTTAAATATCTGAAGCATTTTCAAATGGTACCGGATAGTGCTTCTGTTCAATTTGAGATGTTTTTCAATGTCAGAGATCGTATTTCCGGGGTTAGCGGTTATAAATTTGAAAATTTCATCCCGATTTTGTTTTTTGCAGTTTTGTCTTACTTTTCCGAGCAACAAAGGCAGGAACTTGTAGACAGCTAGCAAGGCGCCCAATAACCCGGAGATATATACTATCTGGAGGGATAACGGGAGTTCCCAGAAAGTCAGGGTGGCGTCATCGCCACCACCTTCATACATACCTCTTTCAGGGCCCGTATATGGAGATACTTCGTAGCCATTTGTACTGGCTAGGGCTGGACTGCAAATGAGTATGAAAAGCAAAAAGAGAGTCCATAAATTCCTCATGACAATGGAAGCAATTTTCAGATATAATAATCTTCTGTACCTGTGACACTATAGCCGTAGACCTCGTGATGCCATGTTCCGATTTCAATTCCATCGGAGTTTGTTATTTCAATGTTAATTCTTCCATCGATGACACCGTCGGAATTGTCATAGAATGTTCCAATTAGCTGGTTGCTTGGAGAGTACACTTTTAATCTGAGTGAGTCGCTTGCATCGCCCCAGTTCAAGTCTATATGATGTAAAGTTGTGTAAGAACTGACTGTTCTACTATGCCAGTTTGTTTCTCCCTGTGTGATGGTCTCAGAAACCCATCTGGGTGTGATCGTAGGGTCTGACTTGACAGGAACTGTGGTATATCCGTTGTCCTGACTGGCAGTAGCTGCGGTAAAAGATACCGACACAAGCATTACTATTAGTAATAATACAATTTTTCTAATCATAAAGTTTCTCCTATGATTCATAATAATTTGTCATGCACAAAAAAGGATATATCTTTTGTGACCATATCGTCGAACTGAAAGAAAACAGTTCGATGATGTGGTTAGAAAATACTTATACTGTCTATCATATAGGATATAATGCAACATCTTAAAGATGTTCGAGGGAAGGGTCATGATCTTACTGCGATGACTGAACCCCATGATCTGGGGCAGAGTTAGGTCTTTAGTTTACACTATATAGGCGTAGCTTTGCCTCTGTGGTTTAGTAAATCAAAGAGGTAAATAAACGATGAAGAAAAGAGATAGCCTTTTGATAGCATGTATTGCTATGGTATTGTGCCTGTGCTTAATACCATCAACAGTGGCTTCAACAGATGAACAAAACAGCACTCCGGTAAAAGATCCTGCCCAGTTAAAAATGGAGGCTTTAGAGGCTGAACTGGGGGAGAAAGGAATGAAAGAAGTTGATGATTACTTGGCATTGCAGAATTCTTTACCGGATGTAGTGAAAAATATGCCGTTCAGAGGACTTGCTTTTGCTGCAACAAATCCTGAAAGTCAAACTATTAAGATGAAATATATTAACAATTTCGACGTTTCTGATAAAGAAAAGGAAGAATATAAAGTTGGACTGCAGGATATCTGGAATAGGTACCCAGATAAGATAACCAAGGATGATTATGGATTTATGGCTGAACTGGGGCCTATGATAGAGAAAGAAGCTTTTAGTGATTATCAAGATATTGGGACGAAATGGACTGCCACCCCCCATAAGGACTTTGCAGAGTATGCTTGTGATGGTTCTTCATATGCATCATATGCAAGAAACAAAGCAGATGATCCCGACGAGTCAGGTTATGAACTTCCAGGATACAGATACTATAATCATTATGAAGATGCTGAAACTGGTATTGGTGGAGCTGCAGGAAGATGCGATGCTTTTGCCGGTACTGCAAAAGTCTATGCTGATAATGCAAACTATGTCGCTGCACATCAAGATTTTGGAATTGCCAGCCATTATATTTCAGATGCTGGAATTCCTTTTCATTCCGCTGGAGCACTTGATCAGTCATTGAATTTTGTAGAAAATCTGTTTAATAGTAATGCACATGATGCTTACGAGAGTTATGTTTATGCCCAGTGGAACTCAGGATATGATTTTGGTGACTATGTCAGTGGTAACAACCAATCTATAACGGTGACAAATCCTGATGAAGCTACTGAAAGCAATGCTGATTTTAGTGCCCAGTATTTCGACTATATATGGGATGAAGTTACTAATGATCCACAAAATTTCGATTCAGACTTATACGTAGGATACTATACAGCTCAATGTGTCCGAGAAACTGCAAAGTATAATCATGGATTGTATGATTACGTTATGTAAGGCTGATATATCACAAATGGGGCTCCCCTAAAAAGCTCATTTGTGACATTAATTCTTTTTTAAAAAATAATGTGAAAGCATCTTGAATTGTATCAAATACAAAATTTATGATGATATAAAGCAATACAATTGTTAAATCCATATGGATAGTGGTTAATAATGAATTTCTTTATTCAATCTATCTCAAAAATTAAAGATAAAATGCCATTTGAATCTCTTCTTTTTGTTATGCAGCATCTATTGTTAATTGCCATTACTTTGACAATAGGCATGATGAGGGGGACAGGGCTTAGTCTTATCCAGAACATGTTTGCTTTGTTGATTACTGTATTAGTTTTTATTCTTTTTTTTATGCCATTGGCCCCCATTATGCAGAATATTTTTCAGAGCAGAACTGATATTAGAAAGGTATCATGCTGCATACCTCTATTAATTGCTGGAATATACCAGACCATGGTGGCTGTGCTAGGATATACTAGGGCCATGGTCTATGAAGCCCACCCGGATTCACTGTTTTATGCCTTATTGTTTCCTATCCAAAGATTTGCAGAAATTGTAATATATTCAAATACTGACCAAATATTCTACATGGGTTTCCCTTATAACCAATTGCCATCACTACTGCTTTATATTGTCATTCTTCCTTATGGTCTGTTTGTTTATTTACTGCCTTCGATAAATTTTGATCTTACAAAAACTACTAAAGAAATAAAGTTAGTTGTTTTGTTGCCAGTTATATGTGTTATTGTTCCCATGATTTTGCATATAGCTAAACTGAAGTTAGGACAGGTCGATGATCTCATGATTCAATTTTTCTGGCTTGAGGTAGTTTCAGACATCAAAATAGCAGGCTTCTTTCTGCTAATGCCTATATTAAGTATATTGTATATCAAACATTACCGCAGATGCAAAGTAACAAAATCATAAGGGACACAATGTCATACAAACCATCTATTAACAAATTGTCAACTGTAGCACTTATAGTTTTGATAATTAATACAATATTATATTATTTAGTTGCCTACTTCCATCCAAACCCTTTAGTGAGATTCTTTGTCATGCTGGCGGAGTGAGTTTTTTGCCGGGCTTTTTATTAAAAATGCTTTTTTTGTAATCAACTTCTAAGCCGGATGTCCGGCACGCCTGCTGATTTATGCCATATCTTTCCTGTAAGAAATAGTTCTAT
>NZ_RRBA01000026.1:0-2172 GCF_004104135.1 Methanohalophilus sp. WG1-DM
CATGTATCCCGAATTTGCACAGACTGCTGAAGACGAGAACCTGCCTGAAATCGCAGCAAGATTCAGAGCAATCGGTAAGGCCGAAATGCATCACAAAGAGCGCTTTGAAAAACTTCTCCGGGAAGTGGAAAACGGGACCGTTTTCAAAAAAGACAGGGAAGTTGAATGGGTCTGCCGCAAATGTGGTTATGTGCACAGAGGCCCCGAACCTCCCGAAGAATGTCCTTCATGCGACCATCCCTACAACTATTTCGAGAGAAAGTGCGAAGAGTACTGATAGTTTTAATGAGGTTGCAAAACAATTGCAATCCCCTTTCCTTCAATTTTTTCTGATAAAAACGCTGAATCAGTCTAATTTTTTGAAAAAGAGCAATCACACTGGAATGTATCTCATCCCTTAATCATATCTGCCAGACCAATCAGAATCACTTTCTCTTCCTCTGCAATCTCCCGCATCCGTGGAGTAAAACCGGCCTGATTTCTTTAATTGGGAAAACGAGACTATCACTGATAGGTTTATATAGGTATCACCATATAGTGATAGGTAAGATGAGTGCAGAAACTACTGATTGGAACAACGTGCAAAATCATATCCGCAAATATCTGGATATTTCACCACAATCCCTCCATACCGACATCACTACTTTAAGTGAAAATATTGCAATGAACCTTCCTATCTATCCTGATCTAATAGTAGAAGAAAATGATGCTATCTATTTTATTGGAATAAAATCGAAAGCCACTGTAGACATTATTGCAAAATTGAATCTTCTTCGGGATTTCTGTCTCAAAAACACATTCCCAAAAAAAATACAATTGGTTATTGCCGCCAAATCCTTTCCTGAACGAGAAAAACTGCTCATGGACCAACTGGACATCACCATGGTAAAACTTCCGTGGTCGATTAAACTCACCACTGAAAAACAGTCCAAACCCAGCAACCATCGAATAACTTCGGCCAAATCATGGAAAATAGTGTCCCGCCTTTTGAAAGAAAAGAAAACCTCTATCCGGCAGCTGGCAATTCTTGAAGATATATCGTACGGCTGGGCGCACAAAACAATCCAGGCACTTATTCAGCAGAATATTGTGAAAAAGGAAAACAACCGTGTAAGTATTTCTAATGCTGATAAACTGCTAAATGGTATTGCATGGGAACGTCCTCTAAATAAACTTAAAAGTTGCGAGATCCAGATCCCTTTCAGTGAATCGATGGATGCAGCAAGGGAAATTACCCGGGCTTTTTCTATGCAACACAATATACCAGTCGGATTTACTTCATACACAGCAGCGGCTTTGTATACCGGTTATGGAGTGCGCAATGATGCAGTTTACTTATATTTGGATGATGAGTATATAGATTATTTCAAAGAATTATTCGAATCTTCTTCGAGAAATAGTATAAAGGCAATAATCTATAGGCCTGACAGAGAAGTTTTCCAGAACACTCTGGAAAAAGAGGGTGTCCGGATCGTATCTGCTTCCCGGACACTTCTGGATCTGGCAGGTATGGGATATTCTGCAATGGATATTACAAAAGCAATGGTTGCAAAATATGACCTCTTATGAGAGAATGAGTGAAATAATTAATTTTTCACTGGATGAATTACGTGTAATTACCAGATTTCTCCATGAAAGAGAGGATACCGATAACCCTACAACCGTGCTAATTGACGGATGGGCAGTTGATTCATATAATCCCTGGTATGGCTCAGTAGATATCGATCTCATTACCAATAATAGTACACGAAATAGTCTAAATATCTGCGAAAAGAGCGTGATTTTGTACCATACAGACTGCCCGGACAACCCCGAAGTGTAAAAAAAGTAACCAAAGCAGGGTCTGTAATTATTGATTTTGCAACAAGAGAAAAACCATTTCCGTTTGAAGGGACAGATGAGTATTTAGATTTCAGTATTCTTGACGGAAACACTGAAACCAGGGCAATTCGGGGTAACATCGAAATGGCAGTACCCAACAGAGCAACGTTGATTGTTCTGAAATTAAAAGCTATATGGGATCGAAATAATAGAATATCCCAAAGAAAAAGTTATGGTATTGAATGGGAATCCGGAAAACTTGCCAAAGACTATGCAGATATTCTTGCATTAATTGACCCCAACAATGGTGGGAATGATGTGGAAATCTCCGTCTTAGGTAAATTTATGAAC
>NZ_RRBA01000027.1:0-2010 GCF_004104135.1 Methanohalophilus sp. WG1-DM
CACGGGAGTGTCAATTATCGGCAACATTTCCTTGGGCATTGATTTTGTAACCGGCAGGAAACGGGTCCCCAGCCCCGCCACCGGTATCACGGCCTTTTTCACATCCATTTCAGTATCCTCTGGTAACATTTTCTGTTAAGTCTGATGTGTCCAATTGATATTAGGTTTTGGTCTGTGAATGACAAATATTCGATAGTTTTTTGTACATCACAAATATTAACTGTTAGTAGAAAAAGAGAGTATAGTATATCAATAATATCAATAAAAGGTGTCACCATTGAAACGATTACATAAGTGTATATTATTACTATTTATAGCTTTGATACTGGGAATTTCCACAGCCTCTGCTTTTGAAGTGTCCCCTGCAAATCCGACAGTTGGAGATACAATTACAATAAGCGGCACATCTTCTGCCGACTCGGTTAAAGCCAATGTGGAATTTACCAAGACCGTGCCAGTAAAAGGCGGAGAATATAAATACCGCATCAATGATGTAGAAATTCCAAAGGGATCCAATACATTTATGGTAAAGGCAGAGGGAGTCGAGGATCTGAATGTGCGGGTCAAAATCCTATTCTGGATCACAAAAAGTGCAGAATATGTATCCTCCTCGGGTGTGGCAAGAGTATCCCAGTCAAATGTGCCTTCTGGAACCTATGATATACAAATTGACGGTCCGGCTGCAACCGGAACAAGTTCTGTGGATCTTACAATTACAGCTTCTCAGAATATAGACGTAGAAAATGGTGTATTTAAGGGAGAATATAATACAATCAGTATTCCTCCAGGACAATTCAAAGTAACTGTGGCAGGTGAGACAAAAACTATTACATTGAGGTCTCCAGGCAGCAGTAGCGGAGGCTCAGGTAGTTCAGGAGGTGGAGGCGGTTCCACTCCGGACAGTTCAGATAATAATGTGGATGTAGAAGAACTGAGCACAAAAAGGGTTTTCAGTAATACCCCAGTGGAATTTCGTTTTTCCAACCCCGAAGTCCCTATCAAGTCCATCAATCTTACATCCGCTATCACTGTAATGAATGTACCTGTACGAATAGAAGTTTTAAAAGATACATCAGTAATGGTCAAAAAAGAGCCAAATGGCAACGTTTATAAGCACATTAACATATGGGTGGGAAACGCCGGTTTTGCGATTCCTGAAAATATCAAATCTGCAAAAGTTATTTTCCAGGTTGAAAACAACTGGATAGAGGATAATAACATTGAACCAAAGTCAGTTGTTTTAATGCATTATGAGGAGGATGCTGACCAATGGACTCGACTGCCTACGGATATGATCTCCAAGAATGATCAATATACCCTTTACCAAGCAAATGTCACTCATTTTTCTCCCTTTGCGATTGCAGGGGAAGCCAAGCAAACAACAAATACTGATAATCAAACTGATAGTAATCAGACAAACACCACAGCTGAAAACGGACAACAAGACAGCTCTGAAACACCAGCAAATTCCAGACAGGGTCTGAATGCTGAGTGGATACTCATAGGAGGAGTTGTGGCTGGGCTGGTAGCAATGACGGCCTGGAAAATGAAGAAAAACAGACAATGAGGTATGTCCGATATTGGCATACCATTTTTTAAGTTTATTGTGCAGGTGCATCCCTACCTGTTTTTTTCCTTCCGTTTTCATAGAGCAAACGAAGTTTTTTCTCATACTTCATATGAATCGATCCGCCGATTTTCCACATCTTATTGACCCAGTGATCTATTCGTTTCATCGTTCCCTCATTATGTATTTTCGAATCAGAAGAATACACGCAAAACAGGTATTGCCTTCAATTTATACTATACATCAGCATGATTATTGAACGAATCATACTCCCATCCAGTGCATAAGTATCGATGTCCACTCCCATTTTTACTAATACATCGGGTGAATCATTTGCAGCACCTTTTGTATGTGTCATATAGATTGGAAGTGTACCAATCATCGTGATATGTGCCTTATCCATCTTACATTTGTAATGCGGATTATAATCCGCATATCTATCA
>NZ_RRBA01000028.1:0-1971 GCF_004104135.1 Methanohalophilus sp. WG1-DM
GTTCATAAATTTACCTAAGACGGAGATTTCCACATCATTCCCACCATTGTTGGGGTCAATTAATGCAAGAATATCTGCATAGTCTTTGGCAAGTTTTCCAGATTCATGAAATATCTCCGGCCACAAACATTATCAATATACGAAACATAATCATAATAAACATGTTTCGTAAATTTGTGGATCGGGCCGAAGAACTCAATTCCCTGGAAAAGGAGTATACAAACGGCGGATTTTCCTTCACGGTAATCTACGGCCGGCGCAGGATTGGCAAAACCGAATTGATAACACATTACATCCGGGATAAGCCGCACATATATTTCCTGGCAGACCATAGGGGCACCTCTACCAATGTCGAGAGGTTTAGAAAGAGGGCTGCAGATTTTTTCGATGATTTCGAACCCCGTGTGGAGGGCTTTGACGATGTCTTTGAGTATATCGCCAAAAAGTGGGATAGAGAAGAAAAACTGGTGGTGGCAATCGATGAATTTTCCTATCTTGTGCAGCAGGACGGTTCCATTCCTTCAGTCTTCCAGTTGATAACCGACGAAATACTCAGAGAAAGACCCGTTCATCTAATCCTCTGTGGCTCCTCGATCTCTATGATGGAAAAAAGTACCCTGGCCCATTCCAGTCCCCTCTATGGCAGACGCACCGGCCAAATTCAGACAAAACCAATCCCTTTCAGGCATATTCAGCAATTTTTCCCGGATATATCATTGGAAGAATGCATGCAGATCTATGGAGTGACAGGCGGGATTCCCTATTACCTTTTGTTCTTTGATCCGGAAAAAGAATTTGCCGCAAATCTTGAGAACAATGTGTTTGCCACGGATGCAGTGCTCTATGAGGAAGGGGATTTTCTGCTGCGGGAGGAACTCAGGGAGCCGGCAACTTTCATGAATATCCTGTATGCTATTGCCACAGGCGCATCCAGACCCGCAGAGATTGCCACCAGAGCATATCTTCAGCCCAAGGATATTTCCTATTACCTGAAGATACTGATGAAACTTGGGTTTGTAAGCAGACAACATCCGATTGCAGACAAACCTGCCACAAAAAAGACCATTTACAGATTGGAGGATAATTTCCTGAGATTTTGGTTTCGGTTTGTATTGCCTCACAAAGATGAACTGGAGCCGGGCAATGTAGTGCCTGTACTGGAGGATATAAAGAAGAATTATGATCGTTTTCTGGGGATGACTTTTGAAGATGTAGGCAAAGAGACATTGATCCATCTCAACTCAGCAGGCAAACTGCCTTTCACTTTTCGCAAGATCGGCAGGCAATGGGGCAAAATTGCTGCAGCTGCTAGGGGAAAAAATGATTACGAGATCGATCTTGTGGCCCTTAATGCAGAATCCCGGGATATCCTGTTCTGCGAATGCAAGTGGCAGAAGCAAAAGGTTGGACCGGATGTGTATTATTCCCTGAAGGAAAAGGGGGGCTTTGTGGACTGGCATTCTGAAGGCCAAAAACATTTCGCCCTGATAAGCCGGGCAGGTTTTACTCCACGGATGCGGGAGATTGCAGAGGAAGAGAAAGTGATTCTGATTGGTCTGGCAGATATGATTAAGGGATGAGATACATTCCAGTATGATTGCTCTTTTTCAAAAAATTAGACTGATTCAGCGTTTTTATCACAAAAAAATTGAAGGAAAGGGGGGTGCAATTGTTTTGCAACCTCATTAAAACTATCAGTACTCTTCGCACTTTCTCTCGAAATAGTTGTAGGGATGGTCACATGAAGGACATTCTTCAGGAGGTTCGGGCCCTCTGTGTACATAACCACATTTGCGGCAGACCCATTCAACTTCCCTGTCTTTTTTGAAAACGGTCCCGTTTTCCACTTCCCGGAGAAGTTTTTCAAAGCGTTCTTTGTGATGCATTTCGGCCTTACCGATTGCTCTGAATCTTGCTGCGATTTCAGGCAGGTTCTCGTCTTCAGCAGTCTGTGCAAATTCGGGATACATG
>NZ_RRBA01000029.1:0-1869 GCF_004104135.1 Methanohalophilus sp. WG1-DM
TGATATCCTTCTCACCGGTAATTTCCTCATATATTGCTTCAGCTATTTTCTTTGTATTTCCTGTCTGTGACATATATGTTACTAATGTTTTCATATAATTCCTCCTATCATTATTAAAAATATTACTTGTCGCTATTCTATATAGTTATGGGTTAGTAAAATGCCTCTTTGTCGTTTTCGATACAGAATAGTAACTCATGCATATAAGAAAAATGTAGATTTATGAAATCAGGAGAATTTTTGAGTGCTAGTACTATAAAAGCCGAATATTCATGAATCAACCATAACCCATACAAAAAATAGATTCACCGGTATCGCTTAAAAAAAAGCAGGTATGTGGAGTGGGATTAGACCCCATGAACTTCTACAAGACAGGATTCCTGAATTTGGCCCTCTACAATTATTCCAGAAAGCTTAATTGTCCTCAGGAATGATAGAAAAATATATAGCGCTAATACCTTCCATTATCCTAAACCCTTTACCTGTAATCATGTAATCACCCCTCTCATGTTGCTGTATGATCAGCCCGCTATCCAGGAGCTTCTGAAGATGAAACAAAAGGTTTCCTCCCCGAAGACCTGTGAGCTTAGAAAAAGCAGAAAAACTCATTGACTGACCGCAGACTGCTTTTAAAATTTCGAAACGTTTTTTGTGGCACAAGGGATCGAGCACGTCATCGATAGCTGATTGTGCTGGAATAAGCGAGATGTCCTCCTTCTTATCTTTATTTGTATCATATGTCCTCAGGGACTGCATAAGGCTGACCTGTTTTTCAAAAAGGTCGATTGCCTCAGAAAAGCAGATGTCACACTTACCATAAGGCATGCCTTTCCTTAAAGTCTTGATCTCAACACGTTTCTTATCAATAAGTCCACTATCAACAGAGGGCTGTTTGATAAGAGCTGCATTTTTCTGTAACATATCTGTGAAAATTGATCGGCATTGATCAAGACGCTCACATTTCTTGACCATGTTTTTAGAAAGTCCAATTTCTGCATCGGCAACAAGGTGTTTTTCCATAGCATCAGAATAATCACTTCTTACAAATGCCAGAATGGATTCAAGATGTTGCCTGCTGGTGTCTTCAGTAAACGATCTGACTTCTCTGTAGATATCATCAAGCTTTTCCCTTATATCTTCGAGTTCGGATTCGCAATTATTGTTCATAATATAGAATTTTCACACATTGCTTATAAGGGTTTCTAGTAAAACCTTAAAGGTCATAGGAGTTACTCCACTATACAAGAGTCATTGTAATGCCGATTAAGTATATATGAATAACTATCAATTATCTACTGTGGTTCAAATCTTCCAAAGAATATGGAACCACATAAAAACCATAAAGGAGAAAACAAAATGAACGTAAAAGAAGAAATCCATTCCCAGATCGTTGGAGCACTTGCAGATGCATCTTTCCCTATTAACTCACCTGAAGATCTTCTTGCAGCAATGCCTGCTGGTGCAGACACTAAATGTAAAGCAGGAGATGTCGAGATTACCGCAGGAGAAGCAGGTGCACTTCTTACACCAGAAGACTTCCCAATTGAGAGTGCAAAGCAAATCGCTGACACCCTCGTTGAAAGGGCTGGGTTGTAATACCCACACCCTTTTGCAAAGAACACTTAAGGTGTTTACAAGCTGATTGTCAATAGGAGTGAATAATAATGAAAATTCTTGGTGTATCAGGTTCCCCTATCAAAAACAGTAATGCTGATCGTGCTCTAAAAGCAGCCCTTGAAGCAACAGGCATGGAATACGAATTTGTCAAGATTATTGATTATACTGTTGCTCCCTGTAAGGCTTGCCTGGGCTGTGTAAAAACGAATGTCTGTGTAATTAAAGACGACGGCATTGCTTTGGCAGAAAAAG